>DATNBB010000241.1:0-8404 GCA_035607335.1 Binatia bacterium
AGATCGACGTGCAAATGCCAAAATTCCAGCCTGAATCCTCCTAATTCAACGCGAGTGCCGGTCCGCTGTTCGATCTGCTGCACCATCTGATACCGCACCCAAGGATCGATCATCCCCTTGCGAATCACGTACAGCACGGCAACCACGCAAAGCGCCACGAGCAGTAGGCTTCCGAGCGTCCAGTGATGCCAGCGGAGCTTCACTGTGCTCCTCCTGGCGCCGCAAGCACATCAATTTCGAGGCGAGACCTCGTATCGTCGAGCCATTGGTTCGCGCGGTCGGTAATGTCGCGCTGAACCAGCACTTCGCGAATCTTGTCCTGCACTTCGTCCAACGGCGGAACTGCATCGCCTTTTGTCTTGAGCTGTGGCGCGAATTGTTCGTCGTAATATTTCTGCACATCCGCATCGGTCACCTCCGCTGCCGGACGGAAGCGAAAATCGAGAAAGCGCGAGAGATAGAGTTGCTGCGCAAGCTGCCTGCGGACAGCATCTTGCGAAAGCCCCGCCTGCGCGCGACGCTGATCGAAGACTGCTTGCGAAGGGGATTGCCTCACGAGTGCCGCATAAGCCTTGTCGATATCCTCTTCGGAAGGATGCGCGAAGTGCGCCGTGTCTGCCTCTCCCTGCACGATCCATTGGTCCGTTAGCTCGCGAATCACCTCATCGCGGGACTTTGAACTGCCGTCAACGAGCGTCTGAAAATCGGCCAGTTCGCGGACCTCGCTTTCCGTGATCACGCCCGTGTCTATGCGAACCGCGATTGCGTCGATGGTTTGTGCGCCGGTGTTTTCCGTGCTCGGCGGTGCAATCGGCGGGTTCTGCTGGGCTCCGCGGGTTGGAAGGGCGGCGAACATCGCTAAGGCGAAAATAAGCGAGCGCGTTTTCATCAGAAGATCGACCCAATGTTGAAGAAAAAGCCGAAGTGCGGCAATTGATAGACGTTCGTTTGCGTTTGCGGCACGCCGTTCACAATCGTAGTCACCTGCGATTGATATTGCGCCGGATTGATCTGGTAACCGAAGTCCACGCGAACCGGACCGATGGGTGTTGGGTAGCGCACGCCGAATCCCACCGTGTGTGAGAAATAATTCAGGTCGGTGGTCGAGGGCGACTTCCAGCGAAGCGTGACGTGATGAATATCGCTATAGACGTTGCCGCCGTCGTAGAAAATCGTGCCACCGAGCCGGTTTCCGATGAATGGCAGTTTCATCGGGAAGCGCAACTCTTGGTTGAACGTCAGCATCGCCAATCCGCCAACAGGAAAGCCCGTGATTGGGTCGCGCGGCCCGGCTTGATTTAGGCTGAAGCCGCGCAGCGACGCGCCGCCGCCCGCAAAGAAGCGTTCCGGCAGAGGGATGGTTTCGCAGGGAGGAGTCGACGGGTTGCCGGATGATGCTGTACATGCCGGATCGTTGGGTTCCACCGTGTTGTCCCACGGCTGCTCGTAACCGAATCGCATCGAACGCGCAAACACGAATGCCCGTCCGAACGGATAGAACGACGAATTCTGGAACGACAAGCGGAAGAAATCGGCGCCCGACCCGATAGCCTTGAACGTGTTCGTCACATCGATCGTGTTGAAGTTGCCTCTGGTTGCGTCGGCCGGGTTGTCGCGGCGGTCGCGCGCGTAGGTGATGCCGATGCCCGAAACGAGAGTCGGCTGGCTGTAGAGCGGAATCTGCTCCGCATTAATCGTCTTGTTGATATCGGAGGCTTCCACCCGGCGGTAAAAGATTTGGTAGACAAGCGAACTGGAAGGGTTGGATTTTTCCACCAGAGCGAGACCGGCCTGTAGTCGCGTTGATGTGAACGTGTTCACGTCCTGGCTCTTATCAGCATAGCTGGTCAATTGCAGAGTGAGGCTGCGATGCGTCATGAAGTTGGGCGCGCTATAATTGGCCGTCGCGCGATATTCCAGCGTGCTCGCGCGGCCGGTGAATGAGAGTGTCTGCGCCCTGCCGAACATATTGTTTCGCGCAATCTGGAAGATTCCGCGCGGGCTTGCCTGCAGGATAGTGCCGCTGGGGTTCTGGCTTCCTCCCGCGATTCGCTGTACCTCAAACCCTCCGCCATAGCCGATCGTATAGCGATTTCCTTCTCTAACGTCCACGACCATCGCTTTCTCGGGATCGGTGCCGTCGGGATTTTGCGGCGCGATTTCAACGCGGTTGAAGATCCCGAGATTGTAGAGTTGACGCTCGCTGTCGAGCACGTCGCCCTCGCGCAAAGGACCGTTCGGGTGAACTTCTACCTGCCTCGAAATGATTCCTTGCCGCGTGTGTTGATATCCGGTGAGCAGCACTTGTGACACTTCGATTCGCTGACCTTCAGTGATGCGGTAGATCAGCCCGACTTTGTTAGCCGCCAAATTCGTCAATTGTTCCACGAACGTCGCATCCGGATAGCCGTTGTTGTAGTAGTACGCAAGGATGTTGTTCCGGTCGCTCGCGACTCCCGCTTCCGAAAAGGGCTGCCCTTCCGTCGATCCCACAATTGCCAGCAGGTCCTGAGTGGGAACACTGGTATTCCCTTCGATGCGCAAACTGGAAATCGTCGTTTGCGTGCCCTCAACCACATGAAATTTCACTAGCAGATCGTTCTTCTTTCCGTGACTGGCATTTTGCACTTCAGGCGTAACTTGCGCCTGCAAGAAACCGTTGCTCAGATAGAGGTTCCGGATCGAGTCCGCGTCGTCGCGCATCAGTTGCTGGCTATAGCGCCCGTACGAAGCAAAGGAAGCCTGCTGCAACTGAAGCCGGCCCGCAAGCAGGCCGCTGCTGAAGTAATGGTTGCCGTCAAAAGAGATGCCCAGCAGCTTGTAACGTTCGCCGCGATTGATGTTGTAAACGATCGTTTGCTCTCCCTTTGAATCGTTCTGCTGCGAATTTACCTCCACGTCCGCATCGAAATAGCCTTGCCGCTGGAAATAGTCGCGAATATTCCTGCGCCCCTCCTGAAGCAGGTCCTCATCCACGGCGCCTTCTGCGTAAATTGGCAGCAGCCTTTGCCTTTCGGATTTGCTCAAGTGTGCGCCGGTTACCTCCACTCTAATCTGCGGGCCCGCCGTCACGTCCAGTGTAAGCGGCACTGTGTTGGATGCGGCATCGAAGCTTCCTGTGGTGATGATCGCGGAAGCGCCTAGATAGCCCTGATCCACCAGATACTTTCGCAACCTGTCGCGCGCCTGCGTGAGCCGCGCCGACGTAAGCTCCGTTTTGCCCTTCTTGCCTGTGAGTTTGGAGCGCTTCAGAATTTCGGCATCGGAATAGTGCGTATTGTTTTTCACGGTCACCGCGCCGATGCGGGCGCGTATGCCCGGCTCAACGTGAACATTCACGTCCATCTGGCGTGTATCGGGATTCGAGTGCAAATCGTAAGTCACGCCTGCGCGATCGAGCCCTTCGTCGTGAAGAAGGCTCAGAAGCCGGGCGATGCCCTCGTTGAGAGACGCTTGGCGGAAGGGTTGGCCCAGCGTGAGGCGGAGGGCTGCTTGTGCCGCGGGTTCCGTCGGCGGTTCTTTTAAGCCGTCGATGCGGACGACATTGTTATAAAAATTCCGCATCGCAATGAAGTCGATATGCAAGCCGTCGGCTTGCCGCGCGGCCGTCACTCGGATATTGGCGTAATCGCCTGTGGCGTAAAGCGTCCGCAGGCTTTCGCGCTCCGTGGAGAAGTGAAATTCGTCCCCGGCCTTCAGAGCAAGCGGCGGCGTTTGCGACGGGGCAGGCCCGCCGTTCTCTTCCAGCACGCGCACTTCGGCGACACGCTGGCCTTCGAGTTGTGCGCTTTGTGCGTGCAGATTCGCGCCAAAAAGTGGGCCAAAAAGCGCCAATAAGCGCAGTTTACGGCGCCAACTCGCGCCAATTTGTCGCCATTTTCCCGGAATTTGACCCGCTCTCATCGCCCAAGCATGAGAGAGAAGGTTAGCACAGCCAAGTTGCCTGCCCGGCAGGAATCCCCGCTATCTTGCGTAGAATCAAAACGCTAGTGCGGCCACGCGTGCTGGTGGCAGACCGCCGGCTCTGTGTCGAGTGCGCAAACATTCGCTGCAACCGCCGCCGAAAAATGCTAAAATCTTGGTTTATGAAGCACCGGCCGGAAAACGTCTGATGCGCATCCTTCCCTCAACTATCGCGCGATGTTGCGGCTGCTCCTGTCGGCTGCCCGAGTGAACGCGTCTCGCGCGCTCGGGCATGACTAGCCTCCTCGAAGACCAGGCGCATCGCGCTGGAGTCTACGCACCAAACACGATTTTCACCGAGGTGTCCATACCCGCCGCCAATTGGCCGCCGGCGACGCCTCAACAGGGAGAAAAGTAATCATGAAGGCCTCGAATCATCTGTCGGCTGAAAAGCTAGCCGGAAAAATTCCGGAGGCGCTCGGCCGCGAGATCGACATTTTCGATACCGAAGTCGCGCTCCGCAAAACCGGAAAAATCGACGAGCGCGTTTTCGCCGAAACTCGCCTTCGCCGCGGCGCTTACGGTCAGCGCTATGACAACGGCCAGCGCAGCGACGGCGCCAAAGTTCAGGAGATGAAGTATCCATCCGGCGATCTCACCAAGGGTCCCATGACGATGTGGGACGCGCCCGGCATGCAGCGCATCAAGATCCCTGGCGGCGGCCTCACGGTGGAAATGATTGAGACCGTCGCGGATCTCGCAGAGGAATATTCGGATGGCATCGCCCACGTCACTACGCGCCAGGACTTTCAGCTTCATTACGTACACATCGAAGACACGCCCACGATCATGCGTCGTCTCGCCGCTGTCGGCATCACTACGCGCGAAGCCTGCGGCAATTCCGTCCGTAACATCACAGCCTGCCCTTATGCAGGCGTCTGCTGCGACGAAGTCTTTGACGTAACGCCGTACTCGCAGGCGATGTTCCGTTTCCTTCTCGGCCATCCGGACGTGCAGAATTTCGGCCGCAAGTTCAAGCCCGCCTTCAGCGGTTGCTCGCAGAATGCCTGCGCGCTTACAAATATTCACGACATAGGCTTCATCGCCGCCACGCGCACCGAAAACGGCAAAGAAAAGCGCGGCTTCGTTACGTTTGTCGGCGGCGGTCTCGGCGCCGTTCCTTACAATGCCAAGCTTCTCGACGAATTCGTTCCTGTCGAGGAAATCCTGCCGGTCACGCAAGCGGTTTCGCGCGTGTTCGCCCGGCTCGGTGAAAAGCGCAATCGCAGCCGCGCGCGTATCAAGTTCCTCGTGCAGGACTTGGGCATCGAAAAGTTCAGGGAACTCGTCGATGAAGAACGCAAGACGCTGCCCTACGACCCGCGCTGGACCGAACTGATCAAAGACGCCGAGAAGTTCCATGAGGCTCCGTTGAATCCGGGCGGCAAAATGGAAAATTCAGACTTGCCCGAATTTAAGCGCTGGTCGCGTACGAATCTTCGCCCGCAAAAGCAGGAGGGCTACACCGTCGCAACCGTCACCCTCCCGCTCGGCGATATCACCGCAACTCAGCTTCGGGTTCTCGCCGACGTCGTCCGCCGCTACACCAAAGGCACCGTGCGTTCCACTGTCGAGCAGAATTTCGTAATCCGCTGGGTCAGCCTGAAAGATCTCCCGAATCTTTATCGCGATCTCGCAGCGGTCGGCCTCGGCGACCCCGGCGCGGGTGCGATCGTGGACATTGTCACATGCCCCGGCACCGATACCTGCAAACTGGGAATTTCGTCGTCGCGCGGCCTTGCGGCGGAGCTGCACAAGCGCCTCACGGAAAAGCGCTACGAATTCGATCAGCCTGTGGAGAATCTCCACATCAAAATCAGCGGCTGCTTCAATAGCTGCGGCCAGCACCACGTCTGCGATCTCGGCTTTTATGGCGTCAGCCGCAAAATGGGTGGCTTCGCAGTGCCGCATTTCCAGGTAGTCCTTGGCGGTGAATGGGAAAACAACGGCGGCACTTACGGCATGCCCATCGTTGCAATTCCGTCCAAGAGAATTCCCGAGGTCGTCACGCGCCTCACCGAAAAATATGTGGCGAATCGCCAGAACGGCGAAACATTCAAGGAATTCGCCAAGCGCAGCGGCAAAGCACAATTGAAATCGTGGCTCGAAGATTTGGCTCGTCCCGCAGCTCCGGGCGACCGCTCGCTTTTCAGCGACTGGGGCGATCCCCGCGAATACACGCTGGGCGATATGGGCACCGGCGAATGCGCGGGCGAAGTCATCAGCGCGACCGAATTCGAATTGACCGCGGCCGAGCGCGAGCTCTTCGAAGCACAACTCGCCCTGGACAACGGCCATTTCGATCAGGCCGGCAAGACGGCGTACAAGTCGATGGTCAACGGCGCGAAAGCGCTCGTGAAGCTCGTAAATCCCAACATTCCAAACGATGCCGATAGCATCATTTCCGAATTCAAGACCTATTACTATGACACGCAGAAATTCTGGGATCCCTTCGCCGGCGGAAAGTTCGCACACTATCTTTTTGACGCGCACCAGAAAGCCAATGGATCGTATACGGCCGATGCCAGCCGCTACCTTATTGACGAAGCGCAGCTCTTCATCGACGCCGCGCACAGCTGCTACAACCAGCTCGGAAAAGCGGTGACCGTCTAATGGGTTCCGAAAAGCTGGAAGTGCAGCACGTAAACGTAAAGCTGTTCATCGAAGGCACGGAAGAAGCTCTTGAGCCGCTTGTTCCCGTGTTCCATCGCTGGATTCAGGAAAAGCCGCTCGAAGAATTGCTTCTCGATGTCGCCGATTATCGCCACGTGTTCAATGGCCCCGGCGTAGTGCTGATCGGCCATCAAGCCAATTACAGCCTGGACAACACGGAAGGCGAGCTCGGCGTCCTTTACAATCGCAAGACGCCGCTCGACGGCACAAATCAGGACCGGCTCAAGCAAGCCGCGCGCGCCGCGCTGAATGCGTACCAGAAGCTCACAGCCGAGCCGAAGCTCAACGGGAAAATCCGTTTCGCCGGCACGAAAATCCACCTTCTCATCAACGACCGCTTTCTCGCGCCAAACGTCCCGGAAACGCGCACAGCTTTCGATCCCGAGCTGAAGGAATTCTGCGCGAAGTTTTTCGCTGGCACTGAATACACGGCGTCCTACGAAAACGATCCGCGCCGCCGCTTCGGCGTTACGCTACAAACCGCGCAGCCGATTTCGCCCGAAAATCTGCTCGCAAATCTCGCACAATAATCTTCCCCGGGAGCGCCGGTCTCCGTACCGGCGCCTTTGCCTTTGAATTTGCTTTTGTAGCGACCGAACCGCCTTTCGCTCCGGCGCTTTTGCACTACAGCGCAATGCCCCGCGCGAGTTTTGTGCGCGTTTCTCGGCGGGCGTTTTGGTTTGCATCGCGAGTCGGCGCTCTCAACAATGCTGATTGTGAAGCTGATTGCAAAAAACTAAACCGCCGTCATCCTGAGCCTTGCCGCGTTTTCGGCGGCAAGGCGAAGGACCTCTCTGATCTTTTTTTGCATGTGCCGCACGCATGCCTCCGGGTTTTGCTTTTACCGCGCTTTTGAATTGCGAACGGACCATTAAGGGGTAGGAGTCTTTTTCGCGCGCAAATGCAGTGTCACATCTATCTGCCGCCCCGGCGAAACCCACACGTTCTGTTTCCATTCCGAAACGCGCCCATGATCCGAAGCCCGCACGGAGTATTGTCCCTCCGGCAACGATGCAAACCAGAACCGCCCCTCCGTATTCGTCTGAGCGGTTTGCAGATGGCCGCCCTCTGAAGATTGCAACGTGACGAACGCATCCGTCACAGGCCTGCCCTCTGCGTCCACCACCTGCCCGCCGACGGTCCCAAGCCCGGCGGCCGCAGCCGCAAAACACATCATCGCCACCAACGCGAATGCCGACGCAACTATTGCGAAACGCTTATATCTCATCGCGTCCTCCTCCATGTCACTCTCTCGGTAAATTCAATTGTTGCTCAGAGCGGAGGAAATCGCGGATCTTCCGGGTATGCGCATGCCCTAAATCTAACGCGGATGTGGCATACCAAATGTGGCACAGCCACTCTTGGCTCTGCGGTTTTTGCAGCTATTTGGTGCTGTTCTCGGCGCTACTTCGCTTGCAGCTCCAGGACGGTCACTGAATACGGCGGCACGCTCTTCGTAAAATCGCTGCCCAATCCGCTCACGTTCGCGCTCACCGGCGCGATCTTCGTCGGATCGGTAATGGAATTCGTATCGCTCGGGCTGCTCGAACTCATCGTTATCGTCTTCCCCTGCGAATCCACAGACGATGCGCCGCTGATCGCAATGTGCACCGGCTGTTCCTTATCGGCCGTGTTGACGATCTTCACGTAGATCGTTCCGGTCTTGCTGTCGCGCGTCGCATCGAAAAACATCGTCGGAATGTCCTGCGTCATCGGCTGGCGCAGCGGCGGCGCTCCGCGGCCGCCGCGATCCGGCGAAGGAGGGTCC
>DATNBB010000242.1:0-11774 GCA_035607335.1 Binatia bacterium
CCGCGCTGAAGTACGCGACGCTACATTTACACTCTTACACCTTCAATCCGCCCGCTGCGTTGCGGGAGTTGCGTCGGCGCTTTCGAGCAGCGTGCGGCGGGGGTCGACCCAGAGCCACGCCGCTGCCCCAAGAGCGCAAAGAACCGCAGCGACCGCGAAAGATGCGTTCCAACCATATTTGCCGGCGATCCACGGTGTGAGCGAGGCCGTGATGGCGCCGGCGATCTGATTGCCCATGTTCATCATGCCTGAGATCGATCCGGCAAAGTGGCCGCCAATGTCGGCGCTTGCGGAGAAAAAGGAACTCTGGGAAAGGTAAAGGGCTCCGGCGCCTCCCGCGAGAATTAAGCTCGCAAGGCGCGCATCTTGCGCGTGGCTTCCGAGCGCGATGAAAATAGCCGACAGAACCATCCCCAGCGCTGCGATGCCGCCGCGGCCGAAACGCTGTCCGAATCGGCGCGTGGCGAAATCGTTGATGACGCCGCCGATTAAAGAGCCAATCGTCATTGCCAGGAACGGCAACATGCTGTAATACGCACTCGATTTAAGATTGAGTCCCCGCACGTTGACCAGATAGAGAAAGAACCAAGTAAAAAAAATGTAAGCGGCATAGCCGAAAGTGAAGTAGCCAAGCGTGAGGGCAAGAATGTCACGACTGGCGAGAGCCTTTCTCCAGGGAAGCTTCGCCTTTGCGACCACCGGCCCGACGCCAGCGTTTATCCATTGCCTCTCGCCAGGGCCGACCCAGGGATGCTGCTCCGGATTATCTCGCGCCAGCAAATACCAGATGAGGCCTGCCAGAAATCCGATAATCGCGCTGAACCAGAACGACCAGCGCCATCCCCAATTCGTCATGATCCACGTGACGAGCGGAGGGGTGATGCCGGCACCGAAACCAACCCCGGCGAAAATGATGCCGTTGGCGATTCCACGCTCCCGGATCGGGATCCAACTTGCAACCACGCGATTGCAGGAGGGATAGACGACCGCTTCTCCGGCACCCAGCAGGAATCGAACCAGCACGAAGACCAGCAGGCCTCCGGCTAATCCGACCGGAATCGATGCGGTGAGCGCCGTGAAGATGCCCCACCAGATGATGCCTATTGTGAGTATTCTTCGCGGACCCCATGCGTCGGCCAAGCGGCCATCCGGAATCTGAAAAAACGCATACCCGACAAGGAAGGCGCTGAAGATGCGGCCCAACTGGATGTTGGTGAGATTAAATTCCGTGGCAATGTCTTTGGCGGCGATCGAAATATTCACGCGGTCGAGATAGGCGACCGAGCTGATCACAAACATCCAAAAGACAAGACTCCAGCGAAACTTCCCGACTTGAGGTTCAGACATCCGCAAATCTCCTAGATGCGACCGAATTTTTTGACGGCTTCCTCGATCGACTTGTATTTCATTATGTAGGCATCAATCGAGTGCTCGGCGAAGTCCATGTTTTGCGCCGTGGCGAGGACCTCGGCAGCGCGGGCACGGGGAACGACGACGACGCCGTCATTGTCGGCGACAATAATGTCATTCGGCGAGACCGGGACGCCGTCGCACGTGACCGGAATATTGGCACCAGCAAAGGTGTAGTGGTTCACGGACGTAGATGGCACGATGCCGGTGCCGTAGACGGGGAAGCGAATCTGCGTGAGATAGGATGTGTCGCGAACGCCGCCATCGACAACAGCTCCTGCGAAGCCACGAGCCGCCATCGCAGTGCCCATTTCGCCGCCCATGCCGGCGATGTCCGCACCGTCCTGGACGGCCATGACGTAAACGGAATCGGGCTTGCCGTTATCGATGGCCGCGAGCATTCCGGCGAGCGCCGCGCCGCCTTGGGAGTTCTCCTGATGCTTTAATGCGACGGTCAAGGCAAAGCCAGCAAATTTCGTCGGGAACACAGGGCGCATGCGATGGCTCATGTACATTTTCTTGCCGAGGATCTGCTCTTCCGCGTCGGAAACGGAGGCTACTTCGACATGACGAAAACCGGCGAGCAGTTCCTCCGGCGTGTTCGCAACCGGAGCGGCAGGCTCCGATGAAGTGGCTTGCGGCGAACTTTGCGCGGAACTTTGCGCTGCGTCCGGCCTGCCCGCCAGGAGCAGAGCGCACAGAGCGATTGCCGATATGCCTGCTGCGCTCAGGACCAGCCGTTTCAAAGATTTTGCACCACGAAAATTGAGTTCCATTTTTTCCTCCAATCCGATTTCCATTTCATATATAAAGCTGAGTGACTCTTACTTGCGCTGGTTAAGGAGATTCACATGTTTGAATCCAAGTTGCGTTTGATCGTTGCGGCGGCGGTTTTTGTCAGTTTGGGCAGCCTTGTCTCGTGCAATGGCACGCCGAATAGCGTGGCGGCGCAGAACACCAACGGCGGATGGCGTGCGGTTAACCCCCCGGGCGCGGAAGTGAGCCCGAATTTCAGCAACGGCATTGTCGCCGGAAATACGATGTACGTTGCGGGGTCGCAAGGCACCGACAGCAAAGGAAAACTGGCTGACGGAATTGGCCCGCAAACCACTGCCGCGCTACAAAACATCAGCGCCATTCTGAAGGCAGGCGGTTTTTCGCTGAATGATGTGGTCGCCGTAAATGTCTATTTGTCCGATATTCACGATTTTGGGGACATGAATAAAGCTTACGTCGCGATTATGCCTAATCCGAAACCCACGCGCACGACCGTTCAAGTGGCCGCATTGGTGGACGGCGCAAAAATCGAAATTTCAGCCATCGCCGTCAAGCACTGATCGGCTCAAGATCGCAGCGTTGCAACGCGCGAAAAGCGCGGGCCGCGCTGTATGGCCCCCAATAAACCATGGCTTCAGCGGGCTAAAGCCGAAATGATGGCGTGCGGCTTCGGCACGTCTGAAGCCGTGCCCTTCCCAAGAAAATTGCGATCCGATGCTGCACCGGAATCGTAAACATCATTCTACTCTGCAAAACAGCTTACTTACGACACGGCGCCGCTGTGCAGAATCTCTGCGAGGCGCTGTGCAATGATTTTTTCTTCGCCGGGCTTCAGTTGCCACGCGGAAACGGTGATGGTCTGCGGTGGTGTTCCGGCGCTCTGAGCGCTTTGGTCGCGATTTGCGTCATTTCCAACGGGATCGCCCATGCGAATTGCGATTGGCCGCGTGGCTAGCAACTGCTGACGCACCTTTGGTGTCGTCAGATTCACCTTTGAAGTGTCCCAACTGATCGTCATGCTGACGGTGTGATTATCGATCTGATTTGGATCGAACTGATAAGACGTGGTCACTCCCGGAACCTTTGTGACGGCGTCTGAAACCGTGCCGAGCATCGCGCGATATTTCTTGAGAAGCGCCTCTTGATCCGAAGCCACGAAGAGCTCGAGTGCTTTGAGCATGCCGACGATCTCTTCTTTGCCGACCTTGCAGGGGCGGCCGATTGTGTCTTCCTGCGGGCTCATGTTCATCAGCGCGGAATTGATTAAATTCTGCTTGCCAAGCAGGAGGCCTGCGCACTGGGGGCCCCGAATATCTTTGCCGCCGCTAAACGTGACCAAGTCATAGCCCATGTTGACGTATTCCCAAAGGCGCGACACTGGCGGCGTATCCGCAGCCGCGTCGTTATAGGCGGGGAGATTATGTGCGTGCGCGATTTTGACCCATTCGTCGACTTTGATCTGGCCCTGGGGATTGCAGAGATTCGTGAAGTGCATCGCTGCCGTTCTGGGATTGATGGCTGAGAGCAGATCTTCGCGAGTTTCGACTTCGATGAGCTTTACGCCCGTTTGCCGAATCTGATGATCGAATGCGTAGCGATGGCTTTTCTGAATGATGACTTCATTTTTCGGCATCCCGGTGAGATCGGGGACCTGCTTGATCCATTCCTCATTGTCGCCGGTAAGAATTGCGGCATAACCGACAAGCAGCGCGGCCGCTGCACCCGCAGTGATGAGACCGGTGTAACCATCGGGAAGTTTCAGCAGTTTGGCGATTCTTTGGCCGACTGCGCGTTCGAGATCGTCGATAACGACAAAGTGCTCGCTCGCCATGCGCATCACGGCTTCGACTTCCGGAGGAATCAGCGAACCGCCGATCACAGTCAGCGTGCCGGAGCCATTCATCAGAGGTACTACACCGAGTTCGCCGTACACATCGCCAGTTGCACCAAACCCAGTGACCGCAACCTTATCGTTGTAGCCAGACGAGGGCCAGCCGTAATATCCGGCACCATTGTCGACAGATCGATTGGCTGCCGGTGCGGCATCCAGCCCCTTCCCGCCAAAGAAGGAGGCGCCCATGGCGCTCAGCGCGGACAGAAAGGCACGGCGGTTCCATTGAAGCTTCAAGGTCATTTTGTACTCCTTCGGTCTGCGTGAATTCGCGCGCGATTACTGCTGCGGAGGATTCACCACGGCCGCAATACCGCTGATTTCAAGCAGCGAGTCGTCGGGAATTCCAGCAACGACGACCGTGGTCCGAGCCGGACCGCCGTTGGGGAAATAGGTTTTGTACACTTCGTTCATCGGTTCGTAGTGGTACATCGAAGCGAGATAGACATCCAGTTTGAGAATGCTATCCATCGTGCCGCCGCCCGATTCAACAGTTCTCTTGACCCCGTCGAGAACCTTTTTGGTGTGAGCGGCAATATCCGTTGCTTCGGGCTGACCGGCCACGTAGGGGATGTGTGCGCCGATGCCTGAGATGTAGATCAGGCCGTTGTGGCTCATCGGTCCGCGACCGCCACCTCTGCCGCCTCTGCCGCGGCCACGACCTTGCCCCTGCGCGCTAGCCTGCGGAGCATCTTGTGCAGATGCTGAACTCGAGACGAGAGCCTTCGCGCCTACGCCGCCCGCAACTGCTGCCGCCAATTTCGAAAAGAAGCCACGACGACTTGCTTTGGTATCCATGTTCTCCTCCATAAATTTCTAGCTCTTGACGACGGCAGCGATGCAATTGACTTCGAGCAGTGAACCGCCCGGCACTTCAGCCACGGCAATAGTGCAGCGAGCAGGGGCGCGGTGTGCGAAATAGGGCTGATAAGCCTTGTTCATTGCCTCGTAGTAATCGAGGGATGCGAGGAAAACGGTGAGGCAGAGCACATTGTCCATGTCGCCGCCTGCGCCCTCGACAAGAGCCTTGACGTTGTCCATCACCTTTTGCGTATGCGCTGCGATGTCTAAGTTGTCCGGGGTATCGGCGCTTTCGGCTTCGCGACCGCTCTCCATTCCAGTCTTTGTTTGATAACTTGTAGTCATTTTTCCGTTGTCATTCGCGCCCTGACCGGAAACATAGATCAGGCCATCGTGGACAACGACGGGAGAGATCATCGGATTGCCAACGACAGGCTTGCCGTCATAACCCAACTTTTGGATGGACGATGTGCCGGCGGACTGGCTCTGTGCCCCTGCGACTCGAGCCCGCAGAGCTGTCCAGGCAAGACCAACGGTGGCCGCCATAGACGAAAAACGAAGCACAAACTTTCTTCGCGTGGAAAGGTCAGACACTCTTTTCCTCCCTTCTGTGAATCGAACTCGGTCTTAATGCGCTGATGCTGGGTGTTGTGCTGTTTGCGGCAGAGCAAACGTAAAAACATTATCGCCCGACGCGATTGCGACATATTGCTTGCCCTCAACGGCGTACGTCATGGGGGAAGCGGTGAAGGTTTGTCCCGTGTTGAAGT
The DNA here is from genome assembly GCA_035607335.1 of Binatia bacterium. Lineage (GTDB taxonomy): Bacteria > Acidobacteriota > Terriglobia > Acidiferrales > UBA7541 > Palsa-295. Next base: position 5,650 of record DATNBB010000242.1, read on the forward strand.
GCCAAAGAGGACGGCCTGTGCGCCCATCGACGGCTTCGAGCGAGTTCGCGTCGTCGCCAAAGAATAGCAACCCGCCCGCGGTGCTCATCACGCCCGATTGGCCGCCACGACCGACCTGAGGATAGCGCCAAACGATCGAGTTCTTTACGGGGTCGTAGCCGAAGAGCCAACGGGTAGGCATTTCGCCGGGAACACGCCTTGTCCCGGTGGCGTAGTATGTTACGCCGTAGGAGTAGTCCTGCGGCTTCGCTTCGAAGACATTGCAACCATTATTGCCGAGAAAATAGAACAGACCGATCTTTGGATTATAGGTGGGGGAGTACCAGTTTGTTGCGCCCCCGTAACTAGGGCAAATTTTCGTGCCGTCCGGGCCGGGAATAATGCCGGTCTTAATTGGATGGCCGTCAGCGTCGATGCCTTTAGCCCAATTGATGTTGTCGGTGAAGGGAATGGCAGAGAGGAATTTTCCATTGGTGCGATCGAGGACGTAGATAAAGCCATTTCGATTTGCCTCGACTATCAACTTTCTGGGCCGACCTTTATAAATCGTATCTACCAGCACCGGAACTTCCACCGAGTCATAGTCGTTTAGGTCGTGAGGCGTGAACTGGTAATACCATTTCAGCTTTCCGGTGTCCGGATCGAGTGCAATCACGGAGTCGGTGTAGAGATCGTCGCCGGGCCTGCCTTCGCCGTAGAAGTCTGGGGCAGGATTGCCTGTTCCCCAGTAGAGCGTGTTAAGTGTCGGGTCGTAGGTGCCTGGCATCCACGTAGTTCCACCGCCGTGCAGGTACATGTCCCCCGGCCAACTGGAGTTGCCGAACTCGCCGGGTCCGGGGATCGTCCAGAATCGCCAAAGCTCTTTGCCCGTCTTGGCGTCGAAGGCTGCGAGAAAACCGCGCACACCATCATCTCCACCGGAAGTGCCGACGAGGACTTCATCTTTTAGGACGAGAGGGCTGCTCGTGGCGCCATAGTTTGCACTGGTCGTATTCGCGTAGGTTGTGTCCCAAAGGAGATTGCCAGAGCGCACGTCGAGGGAAAGCAGATGAGCGTTGTCGGTCTCCATAAACAGGCGATCGTGCCAGATGGCTATTCCGCGGTTGTGATGGCTCGAAGCGTCATCAATGAGACCTTGGGTGATTGGCCGAGAATAATGCCAGATTAAGCGGCCCGTGGTTGCGTCGAGAGCGTAACAATCATTTGCGGCCGTAACGAACATGACGCCGTCGATGACCTGGGGCGTCATCTCGAGCCGATTGCTATTGGTAACGTGGAATACCCATTGCGCGGCTAAATGGCCCACATTCGTTGTGTTGATCTGGTTTAGAGCGCTATAGCGACGTCCCGTGTAGTCGCCATTGTATGAAGCCCAGTTTGAGCCTACGGGCGCTTTCATAAGATCGGCAGTGGATACGTCGATCGGCTTGGCAAGGCCTACCTCTCTGGACGTATTCCTCGCGGCTGAAGGAGGGACCGTCTCAAAGGCCGCCTGACCGATTGCAGCAGAGAGAATGAAGCAGACGGCGCACAGCGCAATGCCGACAGGTCCGAAAGTTCTCGCCAATCCAGCCTTCCTTCCAGTGCAGAATTGCATCATTTTGTTTCCTGTTTTCTTGCGCCTGTGACCATCGTGTGCCAGCGGGCATGCCGCCGGCGGAAAAGTTTCATTCTGCAAAAACAATGTTCGCACAGTATAAAAATCGGACATACGAACAGAAAGCGAGATAACTCCAGTTTCAAAAGTTTGTCAAGGTGTTTTCGCGATTTTGGCCATATACAAGCTTGATTTTCTGAGACTGCGTGGGATAGCATACGCGGGGGTGGTGGAGGCGGATTTCGCTTTATTCTCAGCGCGCATTTTCATTTTGGAAGGCCGAGTCTCAAAAACATGAAAGATCACCAACCACCCCGCTATAACATCACGGCATTGCATCGTGGACTGAAACTGCTTGCTCTCGTAGGCGAAGCGCAGCGGTCGCTTGCGGCAGGTGAAATTGCGCGGCTTTCCAATCTCCACGCGAGCACGGTCCATCGTTTTTTGGTGAACCTGGAGGCTGCGGGCTATTTGACGCGCGAGGATTCGACAGGCAAGTATCAATTAGGCCCGTCGTGCGTAAGCCTGGGGCGAGCTGCATTGGATCGACTCGACGTTCACCGAATCAGCCTGCCGTACCTTCAAGAACTCAATCGACTCACACGAGAGACCGTGCATTTGACCGTTCGGCAGGATCTCACGGCCGTTTACGTGGAAAAACTGGAGTCGCTGGAACCTTTGCGAATCTTTTCGCAAGTGGGCGCGGCAGTGCCGCTGCATTGCACGGGCGTAGGGAAGGTGCTGCTGGCGTATGCGACCGAAGAGGAACTGAAATCTATATTGCCGCGCATACCTTTGACGCGTTGCACATCTAACAGTATTTCGTCTTTGCAGGAGCTTGAAGCGGAGCTCAATCGCGTGCGGCGGCAGGGATACGCCACGGATCTGGAAGAGTACGAGAACCATATTCGCTGCATTGCAGCGCCGCTTTGGGACCATGCAGGGCAAGTGAAGGCGGCGTTTAGCATTACCGGTCCCGCGACGCGAATGACGCGAGCGCGTCTGCGCCAATTGTCTCCGCTTGTCATCCGAGTCAGCCAAGACGTCTCCAAGCAACTCGGCTACGGTGTTTCCTTTGCGGCACCTGCATCGCGGCGCGCAGTCGCTGCAGCTGCGGGCTAATCAACAGAAAATTCCAGAGGAGTGCGACCGATGCAAGAAGCGAAGTGTTTTCAGAAAACGCGACAGCTTTTTGAATCGCCGATACGGACCTCAGACAAACGTGCACGCGCGCGCAGAGCAGGCACGTTAATCGTATGTTCCTGTGTGGTTTTAGGGATGTGCGGGACATTTGCGCCGAGAGGGCGCGCTGCGTCCGGGAAGGGATGCACGGTTTCGGAGACGAATTTCGATGGCTGGAAAGCGGAGCAGCTTGCAAATCAGTGGGTGAAGCTTGAGATCGTTCCGCAGCTTGGCGGGCGGTTGATGCAGGTGACCTTTGGCGATCACGATTTCCTATACATCAATAATCAACTAAAAGGCCAGTACATGCCGCCGGATACGGAGCAGCACCGCTGGTTCAACTACGGCGGGGATAAAATCTGGCCGATGCCGGAAGGTTCCCAGGACGAGCAGCATTGGGCAGGGGCGGGCGGCGAGCCCCTCGACGATGCTCCTTACGATTTGCAGGTCCTGTCGCATGGTCCGACCTGCGCCGTGCGGCTTACAGGTCCGGTGGACCCGCAAATTGGGCAGCAATATATCCGCGACATCAGCATCACCGGCGAATCGCCAGCGATCTCATTTCATGCCGTGATGAAAAACGTGAGCGGTTATCCGCAGACCTGGTCGGAACAATCCGTTTCGCAATACAATGCGGCGTCGCCCAACGATCCGACGCAATTCAATCCGGATTTTTGGGGCGTGACTCCTGCAAATCCCCAGAGCTCTTACTTGAACGGCTACCATGTGCGCACAGGCAATCCCACGAATTCCGGTTATTCAGTTAAGGACGGATTATTCCGGGTGCATTGGAACAATATGGGCGGCGAAGTGTGGACCGATTCGCCCGGTGGCTGGGTCGCCGTTGTCGACGGAACGACCAGCTACACGATGCTTGAGCGGCGGAAATACGAGCCGACAGCCGAATATCCCGACAAATCGACGATCATCTTTTTTACTACAGGTGCGCGAAACCGACCCGGGCCACCGCCCGCGCAGACCGCTCAGCCGGCGGAGCCACCGCGTCCGCCGACGTATTACATGGAGGCTGAGGTAAACAGCCCGATGATCGAGCTTGCTCCCGGAGAGAGCTACGCGATGGATAGCCAGTGGTATCCGACGCGTATGAACAGCAGCTTCCAAGGCGCGACATATAGCGGCGTCACCGGTACACCTTTAGCCGCGGCAGCAACTCCGAATGGCTTGGTCCTCACGGGCAATTTTGGCGTGCTTTACCCGGGGCAGTTGATCGCTCACTTCTATAATCGCGGCGGCGAAGCGATTGGGACAGCGCCCGCCGGAGATGCGAATCCGCTGCAGCCGCTAAAGCTGCAGATTACTTTGCAGGCGCCACCTGAGACTGCCCGAGTGTCGGTCCATGTGGTAGATACGCAAGGCCTGGATCGCGGGCCGCTGGGTGAGGCATTCGTGAATCCTCCGCCTCCTGCACCGGAAGGGCGCGGCGGCGGAGGGCAGTAACGCCTAGCGCTTGGCCTTCAGATACGGAACGAAGCCGCGGACTTTGTGCGCAGCTTGTAGACCGTGTCGCCGGACGTGAGGTATAGCGTTTTGTAGTCTGGGTCGCCCCAGCCGAGGTTTGCGGGGCCGCGGGGCATCATGATTGTGCCCAGATGATTTCCGGCGGCATCCCACACCCAAACTCCTCCCGGACCTGTAACGAATAGGTCTCCTCGCGAATCGACCTTCATTCCATCTGGAACGCCGCCGCGTTGTCCTTCGGGCGGCTGCTCGCTGCCAAAAATTCGGCCGTTCGAGATGGCTCCATCGTGAAATTCATAGACGCGAATATTGCGCTGTTTGCTGTCATCGATATAAAGCCGCTTACCATCAGGAGAAAAGGCGAGTCCATTCGGCTCGTCGAGTTCTTTCGTCAGAAGCGTGACCTTACCATCGCGTGCCAGACGATACACGCCTTGAAAGGGCGTTTCCTGCTGCTGTCCTTTGGGCAGATCCAGAGTGGGATCCGTGAAATAGTAAGCGCCATCAGGCCCCATAACGATGTCGTTCGGACTGTTGTAACGCTGACCTTCGTAGTGGTCGGTGAGCGTGGTGAGCGTGCCGTCTGGAGCGACACGCACGATGGCGCGCAATACGCTTGCGGTCGTGATCAAGCGGAGCTGTTCGTCGAACGTGCTGCCGTCAGGATCGCCCATGCTGGCTACGATCGTCTTGGATCCATCAGAATTCACGCGGTAAATGTGATTCTGTTCTTCGTCGCTGACGTAGAGGAAACCGCCCTCGCGCGAATCCCACACCGGGCCTTCGGTGAATCCAAAACCCGTGGCGACGGTTGTGAGTTTGGCTTTTTTGTCGATTCGCTTCCAGAAGCCAGATGAAATTGCCTGCAATGAAAATTGCCGTGGTTGAAAGCCGCGGCCGCGACCGGTAGCGGCGGGCGGCGCGGCCTGAGAATTTGGTGACGGAGAAGGCGACGGTTGCTGCGCTAAGGAAATCGTTCCGAGAAGGCAGGCACAAACTAAAAGGGCGAATCGTTTCACGAGTGCGCTCCGAATGCTTTCGGCTGCTCTGCCAGACGATACTATGCTTCGCGGATCGCCTCGCGGGTCAGCAGCTGGGTTGAAATCGCTTTACTGTCTACGCCCGCGGCCCCGACCGCTTGCGGGATGCGTCTGGCTCGCCACGTAGGCGACCAAATCCTGTAAATCCGAGGACGTAAGGCGCGTTCCATAATCCGCAGGCATGAAAGGCGTGGTCGCGCGTTCGATTTTCGCGTTTGCTTTATCGATCGTGATAAAGGCGCCGCTTTTTTCGATCAGTTGAATTGAGAAGTTATCCTCGTTGCGCACCAGACCGCTGTATTTCCGACCATTCTTCATTGTGACCGTAGTCAACACGTCTGTGGGCGAATCCGGCGGAGCCACGATTGCCGTGTGAATGTCATCCGCTGAAAGAGGAATGCTGCTGAGGTCCGCGCCGAGAAAGCCGCCTTCGCCTTTGATCATGTGGCACTGCGAACAGCCGGCGGAGCCAAAAAATAAGACTTTCCCGTTTGCTGCGTTGCCTTGCACTGTCGATTCACTGCGGTGTTGCAGGTCGCGCAAATACTTTACAACTGCAGTGATGTCTGAATCTGAAAGAACGCCTGCAAAGCCTGGCATACCGCCGGTATGGCCGTCGTGGACTACCGTGGTGAGCTGTGCGTCCGATAAGGCTTGAACGTCAGGAGTAGTGATGTTGGGCGCTTCGCCGCCGTGTGCGTCGAGGCCATGGCAGGCGGCGCAGTGGGACTCATAAACCGTGCGGCCCGGGGCAGGTGGATTGTTGTTCTGACTCTGGGCGGCTAGGAGAGCCGAGCCGCCCAGAATCAGCAAAGCAATTGCGATTG
>DATNBB010000250.1:0-18794 GCA_035607335.1 Binatia bacterium
AGGACTCATATGGAAATTCTAGCGGCACTGAAGCAAGAGGAAGCAAGGTTGCAAAAGCAGTTGGCCGGAATACGAGGTGCTATAGCAGCCCTGAATGGTGGACCTGCGAATACACCTGTCGCAAGGAAGAATCATGGGCAAGGGAAGCGAACCTTATCCGCTGCGGCGAGAGCCAAGATTTCGCGGGCCGCCAAGCAGCGCTGGGCAAAATTCAGAGCCCAGAAGGGTAACAAGGGCTAGTTTAGCTTACGCATTTCGTTTGCAGGTTTTCTCGATGAGCGGTGCCCGCGCGCTTTCTAGGCGCAGAGGAATAATCACGAACTTCATTAGGGTTACGTGAGTTCGGATTCCCTTTGGATTCCGGAATCGTTGTTACGGGGATTCGACTTGAAAATTTGAAAATTTCAAGGATGGCATAACTGCGGTCATCACGCCACCTAATGGCGGATGCGAAGGATTTCACGTCTTCGAATTCGTCGAACTTGCACATAGAAGAGATCATCGCCTACCATATCAGAATCAAACACCCGATTAGTTGACTCGCCATGTAGGAGAACCTCTGTCGGAAGTAGGGACTCCGTATCGCTGAATTGCATGATGAATTCGTTGTGTTTCTGATGCGTGGGAGAGCCAACAGGCGGTAGAGAAGCCGCGCAGGTGGCCAAAATGGAACCTGTTATTTTGACCTACGCCGGCACGTAGTAAAGAGATAATGGCAGGTAAAAGTACTGGCGACGACATGCCTAACGAATCCATACAACACGATCTCGGTTCGCTGCGCATCGACGACCGCAAACGCAAGGCGGGAAGCGCGGGAAAACGCATTGGCATTATCCTCGGCGTTTTAGCGCTGCTGGTGATCAGCGGCGGATTTTACGCATACATCCGTCAAGCACCCACCGTGGATGTGGCGGAGGCCCAGCTTCAAGATAGCGCCGTGCCGGCCCTCCTCAACGCGAGCGGATACGTCACGCCCCAGCGTCGCGCGACCGTCGCAGCAAAAATCACTGGGCGCGTTACTGGTGTCTTCTTTACTGAAGGCATGTTTGTTCATCAGGGCTTCGTACTGGCGACACTGGATGACTCTGACGCGCAGCGGACGCTCGCTTCAGCAAAGGCGGATCGTGACGCCACGCAGGCGAGCATTCTCGACCTGCAAGTGCAATTGAAAAATGCAAATATCGAACTAAAGCGTGCTGAAGCGCTGCAACAAGCGGGCGTGCAAACGCAAGAAGCGCTCGATAATGCGCAGATGGCCGTCAATAGCCTAAAGGCAAAGATTGACTACACGCAGCAGCAGGTGGTAGCGGCGGACGCCCGCGTCAAAGAAGCCCAGCAGGGTGTTGACAACTGCATCATCCGGGCGCCGTTTAGCGGGATTATCGTTTCGAAAGATGCCCAAGTCGGTGAAATGGTCTCGCCTGTTTCGGCGGGAGGGGGCTTCACACGCACGGGTATCGCGACGATCGTGGATATGAATTCAAACGAGATCGAGGTCGACGTGAACGAGGATTACATCGCGCGCGTGAAGCCGCACCAGATTGTCACTGCGGTGCTGGATGCGTATCCCGACTGGAAAATACCGTGCCATGTGCGAACGATTATTCCCACAGCTGACCGCCAGAAAGCGACTGTGGAGGTGCGGATCTCGTTTGACAAACTTGACCCTCGCATTTTGCCGGACATGGGTGTGAAGGTATCTTTTCTGTCGCAGGAAGCAGCAAACGCGGCTAAGGCACCCGCTCGCATAACAGTTCCACAAACAGCAGTGCGTGACGACGGCGGACAGAAGATCGTGTTCCTGGTGCGCGGCGATCAGATCGAGCGCCATGCGGTCAAAGTTGGGGAGAATGCTGGCGGTTCGACGCAAATTATTGCGGGCCTCTCGGCGGGAGACACGGTAGTAGTCAACGGTCCGGCCGATTTGCGCGATGGCCAGCAGGTTCAAATCAAGCGTTAATTCGTTAATTCAACCTTCACCGAAATCTCAAACATTAGGAGCGTCGAGATGGTGAGCGTCGATAGCAATGGAAAATCGGGAAGTCTGATTCAGGTTCGTGGATTGGACAAGACCTACCGCCGCGGCAACGAGGATATTCACGTCCTGCAAGGACTAACTCTAGATGTCGATAAGGGCGATTTCGTCGCATTCATGGGGCCTAGTGGCTCAGGCAAGACAACGCTGTTGAATTTGCTGGGCGGACTCGATGTGCCGACGCGCGGCAGCGTGACGGTTGCGGGTGACGAGATTACGCACATGTCCGGCGGCAAGCTGACCGAATGGCGCGCCCGGCACGTAGGTTTCATCTTCCAGATGTACAACCTGATTCCTGTCCTCACGGCGTTCCAAAATGTGGAGCTTCCGTTGCTCTTGACCAAACTCTCCAAGGCTGAACGGCGAAAGCACGTCGAGACGGCTCTTGCTGTCGTCGGGCTGGCCGACCGTATGCATCATTATCCTCGACAGCTTTCCGGCGGTCAGGAACAGCGTGTGGCCATCGCGCGCGCGATTGTCGCCGATCCCACATTTCTGCTTTGCGACGAACCCACGGGCGATCTGGATCGCAAGAGCGCGGATGAAGTGATGGACCTAATCAAACGGCTCGTGAACGAATATGGGAAAACGGTTCTGATGGTGACGCACGATCCCGTGGTCGCCCGTCAGGCAAATCTCACTTTGCATCTGGATAAGGGCGTGCTCGTCGAAGCAGGAGCGCGACAAGCGGGCGTTGCGGTGGGAGGTCCCTCATGAAATACAGCCGCCTGATTTTCGCCAATCTGTTTCGCAAGAAAGCCCGGCTGATCCTGACGATTGGCTCGTTTGCCGTGGCGCTATTCTTGTTTGCGTTCTTGGGCGTCGTGAACGATGCATTCGGCCGTGGCGCCGCAGTGGTCAGTGCGAACCGTCTCGTGATCACCAATCGCACCTCGATCATCAATACGATGCCGCTTTCGTACCGCGATCAGATCCTGCGTATTCACGGCGTGAAGTACGTTACGTTCGATAACTGGTTTGGCGGCGTATATCAGGATCCAAAGAATTTCTTCCCGCAATTCGTTATCGATCCGGAGAACCAGCGCCAAGTGTTTCCGGAATTCAAGGTTCCGGACGATCAATGGAACGCCTTCTTGAAGGACCGCCAGGGGGCCATTGTCGGCGCCTCCACCATGCAGCGCTTCGGCTGGAAGATTGGCGACCGCATCCCCATCAAGACCACGCTTTACGGCCTTGGCGATAAGAGTTGGGAGTTCAATATCGACGGCGTTTATCATGGATCAAAACCCGAGGATGATGAGACGCAGTTCTGGCTTCAGTGGGACTATTTCGAAGAGAGTGTGCCCGAAGGAATCAAAGGCCAGATCGGCTGGTACACCCTACAGATTGATAATCCCGACGATGCGCCTCGCATCGCTAAAACAATCGACGACATGTTTATGAATGCTCCCGACGAGACCAGAACGCAAACTGAATCGGCTTTCGCGGCGAGTTGGGTCAAGCAATTCGGAAATATCAAATTTCTGATCGTAACAATCGGGACCGTTGTGTTCTTCACGCTGTTGCTCGTGACTGGTAACACCATGGCAATTTCCGTCCGCGAGCGGACTCCCGAGCTAGCAGTTCTGAAAGCGATCGGATTTTCCGACCGCACCATCCTTGGTTTCATTCTCGGCGAATCCCTCGTGATCGCCATTATCGGGTGTGTCGGACTCTTGCTTGCCTTCGCCGCTGTGCCCGTCCTGAGTCGTGCGATGGCGGGCCTGCTGCCATCTCTTCTGATCACGCCGCAAGTTATCGTGATGGGAGTCCTGGCTGCACTCGCAGTCGGAGTTGCCGCTGCGATTCTTCCCGGCTTCGGTGCGATGCGCATGCGCGTAGTTGACGCGCTTCGGAGGGTGTGAGGATGGCGACAAAACTGATTGGCGGCGTACTGATCACGATCCTGGCCATTGTGGCGCTGCTGCTCATCCTGATTGTCGTTGGCGGAATCCTTGCAGGCCTGCTGGCGCCCTTTATCGGATCGGTGCCTATCTCTTACAATTTCCGCAGCATCAGGGCGCGTTGGACCTCCACGATCGTGGCCATTCTCGGTATCGCGGGCACCGTGGGCGTTTTCGTGGCAATGCTCTCGCTCGCCCGCGGCTTCCGGGCAACTCTCGTCGCATCGGGGTCGCCTGGTAATGCGCTCATCATGCGCGCCGGCTCCACGACAGAAATGATGGGTGGAATCACGCTGGATTCCGTGAAGCTTGTCGAAGATAAGCCGGGCGTGGCTCGAAGCGTTTCGGGACAGCCACTCGTCACCCATGAAGTGGTGGGCGTTATTCCGATCCCATTAATCAGCACTGGAACAGACGCAAACGTTCAGGTTCGCGGGGTTTCTTCCAACGTTCTCGACATACGAAAGTTCGTAAAGATCGTTCAAGGCCGGATGTTCACACCGGGACTGGACGAATTGCTTGTGGGCAGCAATGCCTCGAAAACATACGAGGGTTTGACGGTCGGGAATACGGTAAATTTCGGTGGTGGACACTGGAAGGTTGTGGGCGTGTTCGACGCAGGCGGTTCGTCGTTCGACTCCGAGGTCTGGTGTGACGAAGCTATCCTGAACGAGGTGCTCAAGCGCCCGGCGAACATTTTTCAGTCCGCTACAATTCATCTGACCTCGCCTGCCGCATTCCAGCAATTCAAGGATGCAATCACATCCGATCCGCAGCTGAATCTGGAAGTGGAGCGCGAAGTCGATTACTACGCGAATCAATCGTCCACAATGACGGAGCTGATCACTGTCCTTGGCGGCATCGTCGCCGCGATCATGGCGATCGGAGCGATCTTTGGCGCGCTGAACACGATGTATTCCGCGGTTTCTGAGCGCGGCCGGGAAATCGCCACGATGCGCGCGCTCGGATTCTCCAGTTGGAACGTGATCCTTTCTTTCCTTTTCGAGGCGGTCATAATTTCCTTCATCGCCGCGATTATCGGCTGCCTCGCCGTGCTTCCATTGAATGGCTTGACCACAAACACGATGAACTTTCAGACCTTTTCGAATCTCGCGTTCGCCTTCAAGATTACGTTCGACCTGCTGCTGATGGGAGTGGTATTCGCGTTGGTAATGGGTGTTCTCGGTGGACTTCTTCCGGCGGTCCGCGCTGCGGTCCGTCCTGTGGCCGTGTCCTTGCGTGAACTGTAAGTGCACGCTTACTGAGCCGATGCTGCAAATGCCGGGCTGATGACAATCTGCGAGCCGGCGATATGTGTCAGTCGAGGGATTCGCAGTTGAATTCGATGATGTTGCGGTCCGGGTCGAGGATATAAATCTGCGGGTGGCCCGTAATGGAATTGGGCCGGGGGATGAGGCTGCGAAGGCTGTCGGCTGGAAGGTCCTCGCGGAATCCTTTCTTGTGCAGCCAGTCGATGGTTTCGCGGTAGCTCTTCACGCGTAGCGCGAAGTGGACATCCTGCGGGTTATTCGGCCTGCCCGTCCGCTGTAGCGCGCCCATTCCGACGATAATGTGCAGATGCTGCTCTGCGTCCCCAATCTGAAACCACAGGCCGGGGAAATTGAACGGCGGCCGGTCGATCTCCTTGAGTTCCAGCACATCGCGATAGAAGCTGCGCGACCGCTCAAGGTCATCGACGCCGATCAGAATGTGGTGAAGATATGCTTTCATTTTTGACGCTTTGGCGCTGGCCTATGAAATCTCGAATCTCTTTTTGGACGGCAGGACGATAATAGAGGATTTGGACGAGGTTGCAAGCAGTCAAGTTGGCGGCACAGTGGACAAATTGTGGCAGCCACTCCCGTGACAGAAGACGTCTAAAGGGACCTAGCCCCGGCTATTTGACGGAAATTCAGTATTGGCATCCTCCTCGGCGCGGTGATATAAGCCAAGGGCCGGTCCTCGGGGGAGTGCCGGCGGGGTACGGTGCACCGCATCGGGGCAGCGAGATCGTAGTACTAGCTGTTTCGCCATTGCAAATAGCTGGTACTGCACGCCTATTGACCCCTTCGCAAGTGGCTCGTAAGATTTGCGTTAGTATTTGACCGTCGTAAAACCCAAGCAACTACGGCCCATGGTGCCATGAGGCCCCGGAGTTGCATTGTTTGTATTTGCGGAACGCTTTTATAGGTGACGCGGAGACCAAGGGAAGGTAAAACTCGTGGCGAACGCGATAAAGACCCCCAATGCGGTAGCGGCGATCCTAGTCACGGGAGCACTAGGAATCGTTTCGTTTGCAGGATGCAATCAATCGGTACAAAAGACGATCGTCAAGCAACCGGCGCCGACGCCGGTGCCGACCGTTGCTGTGGCGCTCGCCGAACTGCCGCTGCCCAAGTCAAACAGCCAACTCCTAAGATTGTTGCCGGGCGACACCCGCCCCCTTTCCGAGATTCTAATCGAGCAAGTACAAGCTGATTACGATGCCGGGCAGAAGGAATCTGCCGCGGGACATGAAGATGAGGCCCAGGCCGACTACAACGCCGCCCTTGACCTGATGTTGAAGGCGAATTATCCGGTAAACGCCGACCCGAAGCTATCCCGCCTGTTTGACGAAATCGGAGATGTGGTTCAGGCGGACGACAAGACAGCCTCCGACGATGAGGCGGATGCGGATGCTTCTGCGGACACTACGGACGAGGCGGATGCGGATGTGCCATCTCAGCCGGCGCCCATCGATTCCATCGAGGATATGACTTTGCCGCCAGGTGATCCACGGCTCGCATCGATGGCACGGAGAGAATTGATCTCGGTGAAACACGATTTGCCGCTCACCGTGAATCCCGCGGTATTGCAGTACCTCAGCTTTTTCACTACGCCAAGAGGGCGTTCCGTTGTGGAGCACGGGCTCGAGCGTGAAGGGCAATATGATGCAATGGTGCGCCGTGTCCTCCACGAAGAGGGAGTTCCAGAGGATCTGGTGTACCTTGCGCAGGCCGAGAGCGCGTTCTTGCCGGATGCGGTTTCGCGCGTCGGAGCGCGAGGCATTTGGCAATTCATGCCCTATCGAGGCGAGGAGTACGGGCTCGAACGGAATTATTGGATTGACGAGCGCAGCGATCCGGAGCAGGCCACGCATGCCGCGGCACGGCACATGCGCGACCTTTACGATATGTTCGGCGACTGGTATCTCGTTATGGCGGCGTACAACTCTGGGCCGCTGACCGTGACTCGCGCGATCGAGCGCACTGGGTACGCGGATTTTTGGGAACTCCAAAAGCGTGGCGTATTGCCCAAGCAGACGCAGAACTACGTTCCGATCATTATTGCGATGGCGTTAGTAGGCAAGGATCCGCAAGCTTACGGTATTCATGTGGATTCAGAAAAGCCCCTGCAAGTGGACACGGTAAAGCCGGGCGCTCCGATTGACCTCCACCTGGTTGCGGACGCTTCCGGTGCGGACCTTGACAGCTTGCACGATCTCAATCCGGAGCTGCTTCGCAATATTACTCCGAGCGATCCGAGTTTCGAGCTAAGACTACCGGCGGGTACGGCCGCGCGGTTTGAAGAGAAAATTCAGCAGGTGCCTGAGGAGAAATGGACGAGCTGGCGCCTTCATGAATTCGAGAATGGGGAGACGCTTTCGGGCGTCGCCCGCAGTTACCATGTGACATTGACCGCGCTGGAATCAGCCAACCACCTGGATGCGGACGCGACGTTGCCATCGGGGTTCTTGCTGAACATTCCCGCCGCGCCGCCTGCGCCGAAGCTTGTGCATTATCGCGTGCAGCGCGGGGATACGCTGGCCGGAATCGCGGATCGTTATGATGTGACCGTAGAGGAATTGCGCCGATGGAATCACTTGCGCGGCGCACACGTGTCGCGTGGCGTGCGGTTACGTATCTATGCGGGCGGCGCTCAAGCGCAAGCCACCGTTGCGCGAACGTCAAAAGTTGCAGCGCGAGTGCAATCCATGCCGCACGCAGAGACCGTCAAAACGGCCGAGGAAGTGGAGCACCGCGTAAAGTCGGGTGAAACGCTCTATTCGATTGCGCGTTCCTACGGCACGACGGTGTCGGCGCTCAAGCAGTCGAATTCATTTCTGGCGGCTCGGGCCTTGCAGGCGGGAGATGTGCTGGTAATTCAATAATTGTCCCGTATCCAAGCGCTTTCGTTAAATAAATCCCTTGATTTCAGTAGTATGCGGAGGCACTATCGTGCCTGCCGTTGTCGTTCGCGAAACGGACGCGCAGAGATCAATATTCGAGCCCGGTTGTTGCTTGACAAAATTCCGCGACTCCGCTTATATGCGGCGAGGAGTTCCGGCATTCCCAAGACCCTACGGAGGATGAAATGTTTTACGCGAAGATGAACGATGAAGACGACGAGCTGCCGCAGTTCGAAGAAGAAGACGGCGAGCAGCCCGGCGAAGCGATGGAAGAGATCGAAGAAGTAATCATTGAGGAAGAGCCGGAAGAGGAGGGCATAGAAATGCCAGCCGCCGCGCCAGCGCGGAAACCGGCCCCCAAACCCAAAAAAGCGGCCAAGAAGCCGGCTGCGAAAAAGAAGTCTGCGAAGAAACCAGCGAAAGCCAAACCGAAGCCCAAGGCGAAGAAGGCTGCAAAAAAGGGCACTAAGCGCCGGAGATAGATTTCGTACAACTGCCGCCGCAGGGTCGCTTCGAACCACAACCTCGGGCCGCACGCTGAATCGTGCGGCCCGTTTTTTTTATGATCCGAAAAGGGAAGCGAAAGTTCAAAAAAGGCACGTTTCGCTTGCAGACAGCTGACGGGGACCGTTAGCATACGCCGTTTGATGCCGCTAGCGATTGAGCAAATCCGCAGAATGCGAGGTGGTGCGCAGGCGCAACTGATGCGTTGCGCGGACGGCGGGTATTATGTGGTGAAGTTTCAGAATAACCCGCAGGGCGTGCGGATTTTGGTGAATGAATTGCTTGCAACGAGAGTGGGCGAGAGGCTTGGATTGCCCACGCCGCCGGCGGCGGTCGTGGAGGTGCGCCAGGCACTAATTGAAAATTCGGATGAAATGGCGATCCAATTGGGCCGCGGGCGAACGCCGTACAAGGCCGGGTTGCAATTCGCATCGCGATATCCCGGTGCTTCGCCGGCTGAGTGCGCCGTCTACGATTTCCTGCCCGAGGAAGCATTGCGCGAGGTGAAAAATTTGGGCGATTTTCTCGGCATGCTGGCATTCGACAAATGGACGTGCAATACGAACGGTCGACAGGCCATTTTCTTCCGGCGCCCGGCTGAGGGGCGCTACGAAGCGCAGATGATCGATAACGGCTTCTGCTTCAATGCCGGCGAATGGAATTTCCCGGACGCACCGTTGCGTGGGCTCTATGCCCGGCATTGCGTCTATGAAAGCGTACGCGGTATCGATTCGTTTGAACCTTGGTTGACGCGAATCGAAAAAATGGACTTGGCCGTGCTCGGACCGGTTGCCGAAGAGGTCCCGCCCGAGTGGTACAATTCCGACTACGACGCGCTCGAAAAGATGATTGAGCATTTCAGCCGGCGCCGGACGCTCGTGCGGGAACTGATCGTTTCAGCCTGGAAGTCATCGGCACAGCCTTTTCCCAACTGGAAGTGAACCATGCCTGAAGAAACGCGCTTGAATTGCCGCTATCGCATCCTGCGATACGTGCCGAATCTTGTTCGCGACGAGTGGGTGAACGTCGGCGTACTGCTTGAAGAGATTTCGAACGGTACCGGCGAAGCTAGTCCGCGGCGCGAAATCCGCCTGATCGAGGAGGATGCCGAGATTGCTCGCGTAAGGCGGCTCCATCCCGGCGTTGATGAAGGCCTGTTGCGTTCACTACCGGACGAATTCGAAGCCCGCCTGCACGCACCGGCTGAGCAGGTATCTGTATACCTTGAAAAACTCGATCAGACGCTTTCGACCACGCTGCAACTTGGCCCGCGTAAGGGTGTTCTTGCCGAGGATTTCGACACCGAACTGGAACGGCTATTCCGGGAGCAGGTCGCGGTCCCGCATACCGCCCGGTCGGGAGTGATCGAAACCACGGCGCAATGGATTCGCAAGCGCATCGACGATGTCTTCCGGCGGCGCCATATTCTTGCGCGGCTGGAAAAGAGAATTCGCGTCGATGAGTTCACTGAGCCCGGCGATCCGCTGAAGATCGATTACGGCTACCGCTTCAACGGCACTCGCGGATATATGCAGATTGTGCCGCTTAAAGGAGATACCACGCGTGCCAAGGTCTTTGCTTATACGGCTGAATGCATCCGCAAGCGAGTCCAACATGCGGAGTTCGTCGCACTGACTGAGACGGATCCCGCCACGGGAAATATCCGGCACGAATTCGTGAAGCGGTTATTCGACGATCAGCACATCGCCATTGTCCCCCCCGCTCATCTCGACAAATTTGCAGAGACGCTTCGCCCGCGCTTGCAGTAGACCTGAGGGTGTCACGGCCCATAAGGCGATTCCGCCTGCCCCGATTCGTTTTTAGAACTCAGATGATTTTCGCGCGTGTAATCGTGTAACAATCGTTATATGCAATCGGGGTTTTCGCTCAGGACGGACGCCGCGCTTTTCGTCTGTATTTTCCCCTTCATTTATTACGGCATCGCGATTTATGCCATCGGCAGATTCTTTGGTGATCCGTGCGTTCAGCCACGTCCCCAAAGCGGCTACACGCCTCCCGTTTCCATCCTGAAACCTGTGCGGGGACTTGATCCGGGAGCTTACGAGAATTTTGCCAGTTTCTGCTGTCAGGATTATCCCGAGTACGAAATTCTTTTTTGCATCGATCGCGATGATCCGGCCGTGCCAATTCTTGAAAAACTCGTGCGCGATTTTCCCGGCCGCAGAATCCGACTGATCTACGGATCCGGCCGAGAGGCGATCAATGACAAAGTGGCGCGGCTTGCACGCCTCGCATCGGAAGCGCAATATGAGACGCTGCTAATAAGCGATAGCGACGTTCGCGTCGCGCCCGATTACCTCCGGACGCTTGTTGCGCCGCTCGCCGATCCGGCAGTTGGGGCAGTGACGTGTTTCTATGTGCACTCAAAGGAACACACGCTCCCACAGCATCTCCAGACCATCGGCATGATGTCCGACTTCTACGCCGGAATCTTGACCGCGCGTCAGCTCGACGGCGTGAAGTTCACGCTCGGTCCCACCATTGCCACCACCCGCGCGCGCCTGTCTGGCTTCGGCGGCTACGAAGCCATCGAGAATCAACCCGGTGACGATCTGCTCGTCGGCCGCCTGATCGCTGGGCAAGGCTACCGTGTGGAACTGCTTGCCTATTCGTCGGACGTCGTAGCCGACTATGGTTCGCTGTCTGATCTTCTGCACAAGCGCTTGCGCTGGATGGTCGTGATGCGGCATATGCGGCCATGGGGCCATCTCGGCCTGATTTTTACGCAGGGGCTTTTCTGGTCATTGGTGGCGATCGCGATTCGGCCTACCTTGGGAATCGCCTGCGCCTATTTGGGAACCTACCTGGTTTTAAGAATAGCGATGACGTTCATGATCGGCCAATGGGGGCTGCGCCAAAAAGGACTATGGAAGCAGATAGCGCTCGTACCTGTTTGGGATGCAATGGCGTTCTGTTTTTGGCTAGTGAGCTTCTTAAGGCGAACCGTGCGCTGGCGAGGAGCCAGGTATTACATCCGCAATGGCGAGCTCGTTCCGGCGGTGCCGCGGACTGCCGGCGTTTCCCCGGCAGATTGATCACGTAACCAAGCCTCTTGGGGCCAGATCATCCTTATTTCGCTGCTGCGGTCGTTTGTGCGACCGTGCGGTTTCTCTCATTGGTCGCATTGCGCCAATTGACCTGAGGCATCATCATCGAGACGTCCACGCGATCCTTGTAACGGATGGCGACGTTCATTAGCGAATCTAGCAGGGAACTCGAGAGCAGGTGAGGGCGAAGCCCCAGATCAATCAGCTTGGAGTGCTTGGCATTGTAATAGTGGGTTTCGGCTTCAACGCGCGGATCGGGCAGATGATTGACTGTCACTCTAAGCCCTAATTCCTTTGCGGCGCTTTGTACGGCCATTGCGAGATCCAGCACAGAGAACTGCTCGGTGAATTGATTGAATACACGGAATTCACCGGGAGCCGCGGGATTGAGGCATGCCAATTCGATGCAACGCACCGTATCGCGGATATCAAGAAAGCCACGCGTCTGGCCGCCTTTGCCGTAAACCGTCAGCGGATGCCCGATAGCGGCTTGCGCGCAGAAGCGATTCAGTACTGTGCCGAACACCTCGTCGTAGTCGAAGCGGTTGATCAGCCGTTCATCAAGTAGTGTTTCATCCGACACGGTGCCGTAGACCACTCCCTGGTTCAGGTCTGTGGCGCGCAATCCCCAAATCTTGCAGCAGAACGCGATATTATGGCTGTCGTGAACCTTTGACAGATGGTAGAACGAGCCGGGCTGCTTGGGAAACGGCAGCACGTCTTTGCGGCCGTTGTGCTCGATCTCGATGTATCCTTCTTCGATATCGATATTGGGTGTGCCATATTCGCCCATCGTGCCGAGCTTGATAAGATGACAGTCGTTGCGAAATTCACGCAGCGCAAATACCAGATTGAGCGTACCGACGACGTTGTTCACTTGCGTCCCAACCGCGTGTTGGCGATCAATCATCGAGTAGGGCGCTGAACGCTGTTCGGCGAAATGAATCACCGCATCGGGACCAAATTCACGGATAAAAGATGCGAGGAATTCGTAATCGGTGATATCGCCCACGAACGATTCGATTTCCTTGCCGCTTACTTCCTGCCACGCGCGAAGCCGTTCAGGAAGGGTGCTGATAGGCGTGAGCGTCTGAACTCCAAGCTCGTTGTCCCAGTGGCGGCGGATCAGGCTGTCAACAATCGCTACGGTATGTCCCTTTTGCGAAAGGTAGAGCGCTGTTGCCCAGCCACAGTATCCATCTCCGCCCAGAACGGCAATCTTCATGTCTCCTCCTTGAGACAATAAGCCACTCGCTGCGTTAAGCCGATGATAACAGTAAATGTCTTCCGTTCATGGGAAATGCCATCAAAGACAACACTCAGCGCAACTACAGCGTTTTTGGTATCAAAATGGGAATTCCGATGGTATGCTCCGCACACATTGAAAAGAATGAGGACGGCGTGGAGCCCGCAGCGCCTCGCTAGCCGTGGAGGCTCAGGGGCCGTCCATCAGAGGGTGTATGTCCATAGGTGCTTTGGGCCTGTTGCTGCTAGTTTTTGCACTAACCCCGTTCCTGTATTACGGTCTAGCGCTTTTTAGTTCCTGGAAGTTTTTTAGGCCTGCGCGCAAGTCGGCTTGCCGGGCATCGGTGTCCGAGCCGGAGTTTACACCGGCTGCCAGTATATTGAAACCCGTTAGGGGCAGCGATCCCGATGTGTATGACAACTTCGCCAGCCTTTGCGTTCAGGACTACCCGGATTATGAGATCGTGTTCTGCATTGACGGACCGGATGATCCCGTCTATTCCGTAATAACGCAACTGCGGAACGATTTTCCGGATAGGCGCATTCGAGTCCTCTTCGGTTCGCGGAGCAGTGCCCCAAATGACAAAGTCGCAAAACTGGCCCGGCTGACTGCGGAGGCCGAACACGAATACCTCGTCATCAATGACAGCGACGTTCGTGTCCGTCCGGATTACCTGCGCACGCTTGTCGCTCCGTTGGCTAATCCCGAAGTTGGCGCCGTTACTTGCTTTTATCTGCAATCCGGGGACGTCGGTTTCACACAGCATCTGCAGACGGTCAGCATGGTCTCGGAGTTCTACGCGGGGATTCTGACCGACTGGAATCTGGAAGGCGTCAAGTTCACTCTGGGGCCGACCATTGCCACCACGCGCGAGCGCCTTGCCGATTTTGGCGGGTACGAGTCGATCGATGACCGGCCAGCGGACGATCTTCTTGTCGGGCAGTTGATCGCAGAGCAGGGCTACAAGGTGGAACTGCTGCGTTATTGCATTCAGGTTGTGGCCGACTACGGTTCCGTCAGCGACTTTCTGCAGAAGCGGCTGCGCTGGATTATCGAAATGCGAAGCATCCGGCCCTGGGGCCACTTCGGGCTGCTCTTCACCCAAGGGCTGTTGGGATTGGCTCTGGCGGCGTTCATTGTGCCATCGGCTGCAATCGTCTTCGCGTACTTCGCTCTGTACATAGCGATGCGGATTGCGATGACCTGGGTCATCGGCATACGCGGACTTGGCCGACGCGAGCTCTGGACGAAGCTCTGGCTGATTCCGGTTTGGGATTTGGCGGCTCTTTGCCTGTGGCTGGCGAGCTTTGTGGTGCATCGGTTTCGTTGGCGCGGTGGCGAATATGAAATTCGCCATGGCCTGCTTATCCCTGTGACCACTCCGGCTGAGGCTATCGAACCATCCGTGATGCAGGAAGCGCCTACGCTGGGCGAGTAGCTTCGCCCTTCGGAAATGCCTTTTTAATTGCGATTAGAAGGTACGGCTTTCCTTTGTTTTCATGCATTTAGGTCGATTTTTAATTCTTGGCAGTTGCGATTAGAAACCATCCAAACGCAGCTCATTTCGCGCTTGTGCGCGGCCTTCTACTACAAGCGTAATTGGTGAGTCTTGAAGGAGGCGCCTAACGTGGCGTCTGCGCGAGCGAGACCGAACCGCCTGGCAAAGGCTCGTTTGTGAATAAGGACTTACCACCGCGCGAAGCTACCGCGTACATGCGATCCGCGCCGACAATCGCGCGGTAAGCGCCTACATCCCCGTCAACCACGAAAAGGTAGCAACGGCCGCTTCCTCTCCAGATCTGCGCCAATTGCGAATGGTCGATGAAGACCTTTGCCGCGCCGGGGGCGTTTGATCCGTACTCAAGATTCACTTTGCCGTGATTATCGGGCGAAAGCAGCCCGGTCCGTTGCGTGTAAAAGAAAACGGACGAAAAGTCGAAGAAGTGGCCCTCGGTAATAATTGTGCCGTCCGGTGAATGGAGGAACGCCTCCGCGAGATGGTGCGACGAGAGCAGCGGGTCGAAAGAGATCATCGCCACGCGAGCAGCGTGGAAAAAAAGGATCATCATTGCAGCCGCCGCCAAAAACGCGCGCCGTCCGCTGGAAAACATCGTTCCTGCAGCTCCGATCAGAAAGGCAATCCCGGCCATAATCATCGGCAGCCGCAGGTACGCGAATGAGCTGAGCGTCAAATCCTCCATGTGTCCCAGAGACTCTTTGTAAGCCTGCGGATTCGACGTCAGAGCGGAAACAATGTCGCCCGGCGTGGCGACGTTCCGATCAAGAAACAAAATTGCGATCACGGCAATTGCGCAGCACGCGGCGATTATGGAGAGCGTTCGCGACCCGCGGCGGATCCATGCGCTGCCCGACGCCATTGCGGACCCAAGCAGCAGTGCGAATGCCGGATAGCACGGCATCGAGTAATACTCTTGCGTGGTCGAAAAGGTGAAGAAAATCAGCACGAAGCCGGCCCAGCAGAGCGCAAGCAAGTGCGTTTGCGCGGCGCGGTCCTCCGGCCCTTTGGGACGATATGCCAATTTGAATACCGCGGGGAAATAGACGCTCCACGGGAATAGCCAGACAAGATGGCACAGCCAAAAATACAAGCGCGGAAACGTGTCGTAGTCGTGCGGATACCGCAAATTCAGGAAACGCAACACCTGCTCATTGATGAAATAGAACCAAAGAAAACCGTGGTACATGCCAGGGCCGCTTTTAAATGTCCACGCCCATAATGGCGGATTGCGAATGGCGGCAAGGATGTGCCAGGGCGCCGCGATCGCGAACAGGACAATCAAGCCGCTGACCGGCCGCAGGCGCTGCCAGGTCCGCCGCAAGAGGAACTGCCGCGTCGCGATAAGGTACGCAATGCCGCCGCCGACGGGAATCGCGACGGCGATCATGCTTTTTACGAGCAGGCCCATCCCAAGGCTCGCCGCCAGGAGAAAGGCCCAGAGGCGCGGATTTTGCTCATCATCGTCGAGGGCGCGTTGAAATGACCAAAATGCGAGCGCGATCGTGAAGGTGAGCATCACGTCCGGGAGAATGATGCGAGTAAATAGGAAGAGGCCAATGCACGTGGCCATGCATAAGCCCGCGTAAAAGCCCGCACGGCTCTTGAAAGCCCAAAACCCGTAGGCAGTGGTCAACCAGCAGAGCAGGATCACGAAAAGCAGGCTGGGAAGCCGCGCCGCCCAATCGTGCACGCCGAACGTCTTCATAGACGCGGCCATGGCCCAATACACGAATGGTGCTTTTTCGAGGAACGCGATTCCGTTAATGTGCGGCGTCACCCAATCGTGCATAACGAGCATTTCGCGCGCAATTGAGGCCTGCACAGCATCCACGTCGTCCATCAGGTAAGGCGGAGATACCATGCAGCCAAGATAGATGGCGCTGGCGATGAGAATGACGATTAGATAGAGGTGAGAACGCTTTCCGTTAACGACGGTTTCGGCGCGTAGATGGGCGTCGTTTGAATCCGCCACTTTTTCATCCACAGAAACAGAATTAGTAGGCCCCACAGGTTGTACCCGAGGTTTTCCTTTCTCTCCAAATGTCGTCGTACGAAGCCGTCAATCGCGTCCTTGCGGAAAAGCGAGCCGTGCGCCGCCGTCCCCTCCGCGAGCGTTTCCAGCAGCAGCGGCCGCAGCGCGCCGCGAAACCAATCATGCACGGGAATATCGAAACCCGTTTTCGCGCGCATTAAAATCGACTTCGGCAGCTTCTCGCGCATCAGCCGCTTCAAGATCACTTTTTGTTGCGAGCCTTGTATTTTAAACGAAGTCGGCAGTCCTGCGGCAAATTCCACGATGCGATGATCGAGGAAGGGCGGACGGACTTCCAGGGCATGGGCCATGCTCATGCGGTCGACTTTCATCAAAATGTCGTCAGGCAAATAAAAGCGCTGGTCGAACCAGAGGAACGGTGCGATCCCGTCACCTCCGGGCAAGCGGCCGCGAAGTTCGCTCAATATGCCGGAGAGCGACTGTGGCAATGTGCAACTCACAAGCGTTTGCTTCTCCGAATCGGCGAACGTCCCATTCCAGTAAACGTGTGCGCGTTCGGGCAGCATCAGGCAGCCTTCGACGAACCGTTTCATTTTGTATTCGAGGCTGATTTTGTCGTCGGAAACGGGCCAGTGCCGCAATGCGGATCGCATCATGCGCAGCATTGGGCGCGGCATCCATCGTGCGCGCGCCGCAAGCACGTTGGCTCGATATGTAAGATAACCGCCGAAAAGCTCGTCGCCGGCATCCCCGCTCAAAGCCACTGTCACTTGCGATTTACTCATCTTCGAGAGAAACCAGACCGGCAGCGCGCCCGCATCGGCCGTCGGCTCATCGGAGAAATAGGCGAACTCTTCGATCGCACCGGCGAGGTTTTCCTCGGGATTCAGGTCAAACTCGGAGTGATCCGTGCCGTAATGCGATGCAGCGGCGCGGATGTAAGGGGTTTCATCGAACGTGCGGCCCCGGAACGAAATAGAAAGCGTCTTCAGCCGGGAAGGACACGCCTCCGCGGCATAGTGGAGGATCGTCGATGAATCCATGCCGCCGCTGAGCCAGACGCCAAGGGGCACATCGGACAGCAGGTGTTCGCTGACGGACTGTTTCAGAAGCGCATCGAGTTCTTCAAGAGCCGCATCCATCGACGTGCGCCGGGGAATCTGCAGCGGAATTTTCCAATACGACTCGGAACGTATGGTTCCATCGCGCCATTCGAGCCAGCAGCCGGGCGGAAGCTTTTCAATTCCTTCCACAAGCGTCCAGGGACAGGGCACATAGTTAAGCGAAAGATAGCAATCCAAGCCAGCCAAGCTGAGCTGCCGTGGAATCTCCGGATGCGTGAGAATCGCCTTCAGTTCCGAGCCGAAGTAAAGGTCATCTCCGCGGCGCGCAATGTAAACGGGCTTGATCCCTGTGCGGTCGCGCGCGAGAACGAGGCGCTTTGCAGACTCTGTCCACAGTGCGACGCCAAACATGCCGCGAAGGCGCGCAAAGCAGTCCGTGTCCCATTGGAGGAA
The DNA here is from genome assembly GCA_035607335.1 of Binatia bacterium. Lineage (GTDB taxonomy): Bacteria > Acidobacteriota > Terriglobia > Acidiferrales > UBA7541 > Palsa-295. Next base: position 17,955 of record DATNBB010000250.1, read on the forward strand.
CGCGTGTAATACGGTTTCCGTGTCGCAGTGGGAATGAAAACGATGACCGAGCGCCTCTAATTCACGTCGAACTTCCAGATGATTGTAGATTTCGCCGTTAAAGACGATTGTGCACTCGCCATCCGGAGAGGTGATCGGCTGATTTCCCGACTCAAGATCCAGAATTTTGAGTCGTGCCGCTCCCATCGATACGAAGTGCGACCGGAACACGCCCTGCTGATCCGGGCCGCGATGAATCAGGGTTGCGATGGCCGCTTCGATCCGGGAAGGATCAGGCGCGTGATGGCGATGCGTGAATCCGGCAATTCCGCACAAATTCTTGGGTTCCTTTTATTCCTGGCGCAGAGATTCCACAGGCTGAAGCCGCGCCGCTTTGTTGGCCGGCAGATAACCGAAGAGAATGCCCGTCGCACAGGATACCGTAAATGCCACAAGGACGGACAGCGGCGAGATGGGAATTGGAATATCCGTTGGCACCTGAAACACGCGCAATGCCGTTTCCGCCGCAAAGCGCATGGAAACGGCAATAGCGATCCCGATGGCGGCGCCGATGCCGCTAATCAATATCGCCTCGAGCAGAAACTGCCAAAGGATCTCTTTCTGCCGTGCGCCTAACGCCTTGCGTATACCAATCTCACGGGTCCTTTCGGTGACGCTGACGAGCATGATGTTCATAATGCCGATGCCGCTGATGAGCAGGGCCAGCGCCGCAACGAAAAGCAGCACAATCGTCATCGCTCTGGAGATATTTCGAGCCGTTTCGAGAATGGAGGTGAGGTTTTCGACAGCATACGTCACTTCGGGGCGGTGACGGCTCTTGAGGAGCGCTGCAACTTCCTC
>DATNBB010000232.1:0-10902 GCA_035607335.1 Binatia bacterium
GCGCTCCCGGGGAAAACATTCGTTAGAAGGTGATCCTCCCTGAGAACTGGAAGTCGCGGTTGCCGCGGGCCGAAGTAACTTTGCCGAAGCTGCTGCTGGCGGATGGCGACCAAGTGGTGTTGATTCCACCGAACGTGACCGAGTTCGTCACGTTGCTGCAATCGGCCTGAAAGAGGAATTTGACGCGCTCGGTTATGTTGAAAGTACGCCGAATGCTGAGATCGAGATTAAAGCGGTTTGGCCCCCAAACATTGAGACTACTGCGCGGAGCATCACCGATTTTCGTGATGGGCACGGCTTTACTCGTTGCGTTCGCGGGTAATGGAAAGGCGTTTGGTAGAGTGAACGCGGCGGAGTTGAGATAACTTATCGCGGCAAGATTATTGCCGGTGACGCCATCCCCCCAGTTTCCGTTTTGCCGAATGTTGACGCCCGGGACGACGTCTGGCATGCAAGTGCCTTGTGACGGCGCCGTGCAGCCGGAACCCGTAATGAAGAGCGGGCCGCCGGAATAATAGGTGTAAATTCCGGATATCGCCCAGCCGCCGACAATATTTCGCACGAAGAAGTTGTTGCCACCCCAATGGCCTTTGCCGAACGGCAATTCATCGAGACCGTAAATATTGAGACTATGCGGCATATCCAGCGAGGTCAGGTCGCGGCCTGAACGATTGTTACCAGGAATGGGCTTGCCGTTGGATGAGTCCGCAGCAGGAACCGGGAAAGCGCTGCGTACGGCACCATCGTCGCCAATGTCCTTTGAGTACGTATAGTTGAGAGTGTAGCTCAGACCTTTCCATGGACGCTGTTGCAGCGAAATTTGCAGCGCGTTGTAAGAAATGTTGGCGATGTTGTCCCACTCGACGCCCGGAGGGTTCGAGTACTGAGGGAACGGACGCAGAGCGCGACCGATTGTCGGAGAGTTGCTGACGGCACCGGCGGCGGCGTAAAAGGCCGGTATGGTGATGTTCGGATCAGCCGCTTCTGCGATGGCAATATTCGCCGGCGTAGCCGGTGCGTTGAGAATATTTGTTGTGTTGTCTGTAGCGAGCGTAGAACCGAGAGCGGCTACGATCGCTGGATCCAACTGTCCCGACCAGAAGCCTGGCTCACCAGCTCCGGCAACGAAATGGGATTCGCTACCGGCGTAGTTGGCCGTAAGCGTCAATGCGTTGGTGACCGCACGCTGGACGCCGAAATTGTAGAACTCGAACTCGGGCGCGCGGCCAGACAAATACGGATCGGCGTAGGCAGCCGTCCCACCCGGAGACACATACTTGCCAGAACTGTTTACATAATTTCCGGTGCCAATCGTCAAAGCAGCGGCGCTGGGTCCGGCGGGTGCAGGAATTGAATAGCCCGGACCGCCAAAATTTGTATTGGCGAGTCCGGCTGCCTGGAATGCGGGGCTATCGTTCAGATAGAAGGATGGGCCGGCATTCGCGCTTGTGTTTACTGCGGGTGGCAGAATGATGCTCGAATTGAAACCAGTCTGGCCGGTTCCAGTCGAATCGCCCGCACGACCTCCGACGCCGCCGGCGCGCGAATAGGACATTGCAAAACCGCCGCGAATGACTGTCTTGGCAATTGGGGACCACGCGAAGCCAACACGAGGTCCCCAGTTGTTCCAATAGGTGTGGACGGGAGTCTTGCATTGGCAACTGATGTCCGCGCCGCGATTTCCAGCGAATTGGAGCTCTCCGGGCGTGCCAGTGAGCGGATTGATTGCGGTCGGGTTAAAGAAGGAGAACCGATCCTGATCTTCGTGATAGGGAGGCAAGTAATCCCAACGAAGGCCGAGATTGATCGTTAACTTTGGACTGAGCTTCCAATCGTCCTGAACGTAGGGAGACCAAGTGTGATACCGGCCGGCCGTTTCCGTGAAGAGAGGAACGGAGGTGCCTGCGCTATTCACAGCACCTAACAAGAAGCTTGCGTAGGAATAGCCTGTTGTCGTGCTGTCCAAATTCGCGCCACCATTGTAATTGGCGGTCGAAATGGGATTCCACGATTGAGTGTAGATGCCGGAAGGACTGGTTTGGGAGGTGACGTTGTCCTCGAGCCACTGCGTCTGCAATCCAAACGTGATCGAATGCTTTCCCTTTGTCCATTGCAGGTTGTCGACGATTGTAAATGCGTTTGGCACGACATTGTGTGAGGCATCGGCCGCGCCATTCTCCGTCCACTGCGACGGGGCGGTGGGGAAAGCCTTCGATGTGGCGAAGGAAGATCCTGGGAAGTTGCCCGAGGATTGACCGGGAGGGAGACCGCCGATTCCGACGTCTGGTCCGCCGCGATAAGGCTTCAGATTATCAGTGGGCGCCTGCACGGGCTGAGGAAAGCGCGTGAATCCATAGTTGAACTGGTTGACGACACTCGGAGTTAGAACATAAGTATGTTCGAAGATAAGGGTTGTGGGTGAAATGACTGAGCTATCGCCGACAGTGTAAGGCAGCGGCAACTGTGCGCCATAGCCGACACTCTGCCGGACACCATGGGAAGCGACAACCGAATAGCGCTGCTTGCTGGTGAGGTTATAGTCGATCTTGAAGACAAACTCATGGTTATCAAACCCGGATAGACCGCCCGCAAGATAGTTATTCGAAATACCGGGAAGCGATGGCGGTGGGAGAAACTTCTGTTCGTAAAGCGAGATGGAGGAAATGTAGTCAGAGGGAATGATGTTTCCCGCGAAAGGCTGGCGGGTGCAAACGCCAGCCGTACATGAATTCGTAAGTGGATTATAGATGTAGGTGCCCGTGCCGAGTTCGGAGAAGTTGCCCTGGCGCATTAGCGCCGTGGGTACTGTGAACAAGGAAGGGCTGACGCCATTGCGGCCGTGATATTGGTCCCAATTGACAAAGAAAAAGCCTTTGTGCCTGGTCCATGGGATAGGACCGCCGAGCGACGCAGATAATTCGTTTTGATGTTCAACCGGTTTGCCGGCCGGAACGGTAGTGAGGACGCCGTTTACAAGGACGCGCTTTGTCGCGTACGGAGCCGTGAAACCCCAGGTATCGAACATCGTGTTGCGCACGAAATCGGCAACCGTGCCGTGATATTGGTCGCCTCCCGATTTGGTAGTGAAGCTGATCGCGCCGGCGCCTTGATATTCTGCTGTGGGCGAACTGGACATCACCTGCATCTGATCCACTGATTCGACGGGCACGCCATTGACGATGAGGCGGTTATCGCTCTGCATGTTGGCCGTTGTGGTGGGAATTCCATTCAAATAGACCTCTGATAAATAACTTCCCGTTCCCGCCATGACGGGAGCGCGTGCGCCGGACTGCGCACCCGGCGCAAGTGTAGCGAACGCCGTCGGGTCGCGCTGCTGGCCTCCCATAAGGTTCGGCAAACTTTCATACGTTTGATTCGTGATGACGCCTCCAAGCGTTGCGTTTGTCGTTTGAAGCTGCGGAGGTGCGGTGGTAACCACGACGGTCTGAGTTTCGCGGCCCACGGTCATGACGGCGTTGTATCCGGTAACCGTGAGGCCGTTGACTTCGATATTTTCTTGCCGAATTGTTTGAAAACCTTTGGCGTTGACCGTGACCGTGTAAACACCAGGAATCAACGGCGCAATTTCATAGGCGCCGGCAGACGAACTCTGACGACTGGTAGAGACGCCGCTGGCCTGATTCGTGGCTGTTATGGCGGCACTCGGGATGACTGCGCCGGTAGAATCGGTGATGGTTCCTTCAAGGCCACCTTGGCCGCTGGTTTGGGCTTGTGATGTGAAAACGAAAAAACCGAGTGTGAGAATGAAAACGAAGACAAGCTTGCGGACACAGGTGTGCACTTCAACTACCATTTTTCCCCCTTTAGACCGATAGGGGTGCCATGTTGCATGGCCGCACCCTAGGACACATGTCGCGACAGAACATAGTTCTGTATTGACAGCTGTTCGGAAAAATAGTTCTGGGGAAAAATGGTGTCAATCTGAAACATTTAAAGGATACGTTTAGTTTTGCTAAAAGACCGAAGAATCGGTGCATTTCGCCATGGCCTGTGCAGCGCAATAGGAAATGCAACTACACGCGCGAGGTTTATTTCACAAGCGGTCACATTGTCGTGTTCTCAGGCGTCATTGTTATGAGCAACGAAAACTGGATCGAGAGGCAACAATGAGATTGCTGTGCATTAACTCCACGCCGATGAGCGACGAGGCCATATCGCGAAGACTGACGAAGGCATTCGTGCAAGACTGGCGGTGCAAAAATCGAGATGGGATCGTAATAGCGCGAGATCTGGCATCTATCGACATTCCAGCGATCAATGCAGAGTGGATCTGCGCAAATTACACACCGGAAGGATCGCGAACAAAACAGCAGGATGAATTGCTGAGGCTTTCGAAGGAACTGATCGCGGAATTGCATGACGCCGACGAATACGTGATCGGTATGCCGATGCACAACTGGGGGCCACCTTCGAAATTCAAATTGTGGGTAGATCAGATCGTTGTTCCGGGATGCCGAGGCGTTCTGAGCCAGAAATCCTGCACATTTGTCATCGCGACTGGTTGGCATCACAGGCCGAATTCGGCGAGAGCATCTGAGAATTATCTGGTTCCGTGGTTGCGAACGTTATTCGGCTATCTCGGTGTAGAGGACGTGCGATTCATCATGGCGGATGGCAGCATGGAGATCGCCAAAGGCGGCATTGATCGCGAGGCATTTCTGGCGCCGCACATTGAGGCGATTCATGGATTGTTTATGGAGGGGCGCGACGATTATTTGGCTGCGCGATATATGGAAGGAGTTTGAGCAGTGATCGGCTAAACCGCCCTAGGGAGGCAAGAGAAAGCCGCTCGCTACGTGAAGCAACATCAAGACCAAAGTCAAAAGCCCACACCGAGGAAGAGCCCGGAAAAATTGGCGGCCACAGGCGACGCTACGAAACTGTGCGCATAATCGCCTGAGTTTCTTGCAGCAAATTGTTAGGGAATGAAGTCGTCCCGCTGGAGGGCGAAGTCGTCGAAGCTTGCGCCGTAACCGTGCCAGCCGGGTGTATCGCACGGCTCTGTGCGAACGACGTGAGCAGCGGTGATCATCTGCACGCTACCCGAACCGAATGGCCGCGCGACCAAGGCGACTTCAAGTTCGATGGCCGTGCCGAGGTGAATTTCGCGTGGAGCGAGGAAGAAGACACCGCTCGAACTGATGTTGCGCGTGACGAGAAGCACCGGGTGGAAATCCATGGCTCCCTCGACGCGCACCAAGCGGAGCGGCAGGGAAAGGGCTGCGCGCGGATAACGGCGGCGCTCACTGGCTACTCCAATAGCATGAGTTGGAACGCGAGTGAAATAGCGTCGCGGTCCCGGCTTAGGCGTTCTGGCCGGAACGATTTCTGTGATTTCGGTATAGGGCCTCGGATTGCGCAGCGGCGAGACTACGGCTGGCTGTCCGTCCCAAATCGGAGCAGCTCCCATGATACTCTCCCAATGCTTTGCCTACCCTGACCCCCGTCAGGTCCACCGAATATGCCCTCGTAGACAGAATGCGTCAACGCCGCATACACGAAAGAATGTAGAAGGTGTTCTAAAGGTTAACCCTTAGATAGAACCTGGGTGATTGCCCTCAGGGCACCTGTTCGGCCAGAGCGGCGACATTTTGCCGCGAAAATCGGATAGAAGGGCACGTCGAGTGGGATTATCTTACTATACGAAGCAAGGCGGGACCGAAATGCAGCTAAATATTTTAGATACAGTGGGATACGTGGGGGCGCCGGCGGCGCTGTGGGAGGCCGTGGAAAAGCGGGACTCGCGGGCAGACGGAAAGTTCGTCTATGGAGTCCGTTCCACGGGGATTTATTGTCGGCCGTCGTGCGCTTCGCGGCGGCCTTCGCGGGACAAAGTCGAGTTCTTTGCGCTTCCCGAAGCTGCCGAGCGGCAAGGCTTCCGGCCATGCAAGAGATGCTTGCCTCGGAACGCCGAGGTTACGGATGGCAGGCTGCGGGCCGTCTCGAGGGTGTGCCGCGCGATTGAGCAGCAGATTGTTAACGATGGGACGGATGAGGGCGCGTTGAGGCTGCCGAAGCTGGCGGGAGGAGTGAAGATGAGCACCGATCAGCTCGAACGGGCGTTCCGCAGGACGATCGGAATTACGCCGAGGCAATATGCGGACGCGGTGCGGATGAAGCGATTGAAATCGCAATTGCGAAAAGGAGGCAATGTGACAACGGCACTTTACGATGCGGGATTTGGGTCATCGAGCAGGCTTTACGAGCGGGCTCCGAGCCAACTGGGAATGACTCCGCGAGCGTATGGGCACGGCGGAGAAGGGATGCAGATTCATTACACGGTTGTGGGTTCTCCGCTGGGGCGGCTGTTGGTGGGCGCGACGGAGAAGGGGATCAGCGCCGTCTACTTGGGGAAATCGGACAAAGAGCTTGAGGACGCGTTGCGAGAGGAATATCCGCGCGCGGAAATCAGCGAGGATGCGCAGGCGCGCGCGGAGCTTCGAACGTGGGTGGAGAAAATTGTGGCGCATTTGAAGGGAAAGGAGCCGCATCTGGATTTGCCTACGGATGTGCAGGGGACGGCGTTTCGCAGGCGGGTGTGGGAGGAATTGCGGAAGATTCCGTATGGGAAGACTATGACGTACACCGACGTGGCGAAGAGGATCGGGAAGCCGAAGGCGATTCGGGCGGTGGCGCGCGCTTGTGCGACGAATCCGGTTTCAGTGGTGGTGCCTTGCCATCGAGTGGTTCGGCAGGATGGAAGTTTGGCGGGGTACCGGTGGGGATTGGAACGGAAGCAGGCGCTATTGGAAAAGGAAACGGAGATGGCGAAGGATTAGGACGCGCATGGTCACAGCCATCGGGGCGAGCGGAGTGGTTGCGCGGGAATTTGTGTAAAATGGAAGCATGCTGACTAGCTTTTGTGTGGCGAAGATCCATCGGGCGACCGTCACGGAGGCCGACCTGAATTATGTCGGGTCGATTACGATTGACGAAGTGCTGCTTGAGAAGAGCGGAATCAAACCGTTCCAGATGGTGAAAGTGCACAACCTTTCGAATGCCGCGGCATGGCAAACCTATGCCATCGCCGGGGCGCGGGGCAGCGGGACGATCTGTCTGAATGGGCCTCCGGCGCGGCTGTTTCAACCGGGCGACAAGGTGATCATTATCGCCGAGGCGTATTTGGAACCTGCCGAGGTGGATGATCTCGTGCCGGTGGTTGTCTTTGTCGACGAGAAGAACCGCGTGACGAAAGTCGAGAAGCACGCGTTGCGCGCGACGAGTCCGGCGTAAATTATTGGCGCTGGCGGATTGCTTCGAACAAGATGATGCCGGCGGCGACGGATACGTTGAGGGAGCGAACGGGCCCGGTGGTGGGAATCGAAACGAGGAAATCGCAGCGTTTGCGCGTGAGATCGTGAAGGCCTTCGCCTTCACTGCCTAGAACGATACCTACGGAACCTTTCAGGTCGACTTCCGTGTATTTCTTTTCCGCGCGTTCATCGAGCCCGATCAGCCAGTAGCCCGCCTCTTTCATCTGCTCCATCGCGCGGACGAGATTTTTCACACGAGCAATCGGCAAATGGGCGAGTGCTCCGGCTGACGCGCGTTCGACGGTGTCCGTCAATCCTGCGGCGCGGCGCTCTGGAATGACCACGCCTTGCGCGCCTGCAGCGAGCGAGCTGCGGATAATCGCGCCGAGGTTGTGCGGGTCCTCCACGCCATCAAGAAGAACTAACAAGCCGTGACCGTCGTTGGCTGCGAGCAGGTCTTCGATCTCTACCGATTTCTTTGCTGCCGCGAGCGCAGCTAAGCCTTGATGTTCGCGCGTGCCTGCGAGGCGATCGATCTGCTGGCGATCCTCGAAGCGCACGGGGACGCCACGCGATTTCGCCTGCCGGACGATGGCTTCCATGCGCTCGCCATGGCGACCGCGGGCGATGACAATGCGATCAAGCGGACGGCCCGCGGCGAGAGCTTCTTCGACGGCATGAAATCCAGTCATCCAGTTCATGATTTCACCGGTGTAGTCCAGTGTGGCGCATCAGTAGCGGACCGATGGGGCAGCAAGCATGCGCCCGTACGGAAATAAATCGATATATCGCACTAGTGGATGCTGACGGTGGCGATGGCGTGGGCGGCTATGGCTTCGCCTCGGCCGACGGCGTCTACGCCTTCATTCGTTTTCGCTTTGAGGCTGATATCTTCGCCGGGAATCTTGAGAACCTCGAGCAGTGCGGAGCGAATCGCGGGAAAGTGCGGGCCGAGTTTTGGGCGCTCGCAAATGACCACAACGTCCACGTGAACTACGCGCATGCGACGGCTCGCAAGCAGCTTGCAGGCATGCTCGATAAATTGCAGGCTTGCCGCGCCTTTCCATTTCGGATCGGTGTCTGGAAAATGCGTTCCGATGTCGCCCAAGCCCCCGGCGCCAAGGATCGCATCGCAGAGGGCATGGCAGAGGACATCGCCGTCCGAATGACCGACCGGGCCCTTATCGAATGGAATTTCGACTCCCGCGAGAACTAATTTTCGGCCTTCGGACAGACGATGAAGATCGTACCCGATTCCCGAGCGGTTCATTTCGGGACGCGCTCCTGCTCGAGATAGAAATGCGCCAACTCGAGGTCAGATGGCCGCGTTATCTTCAAATTGCGCTCCGAACCTAATACCGCAAATACTTCATGGCCCAGGCGTTCGACGAGGACGGCTTCGTCAGAGCCGGTCACGCCATCCTCCTGCGCTTTGCGGAAGGCGTCGCGGAGCAGCGGAAACGAGAACGCCTGCGGAGTTTGAGCCATTACGATCCGTTCGCGAGGAATCGTCGCGGTAATAAGCGCAACATCTTCGGGAAGGCTTGCACGCTTTACTTCTTTCACCGTGTCGATGGCCGGAATCGCCAAAATTGCCGCGCCGCGCAAACGCGCTTCGGCGATCACGCGAGCGGTCTGCTCCGCCGTAATAAAGGGCCGCACAGCATCGTGCACAAGCACGATTTCCGTTGCGGGGTCGACTTGGGCGATTGCGTTCGCCACGGATTGCTGACGCGTATCGCCGCCGTGGATGACGCGTGCGGGCCGCCCGAGACTTGCTTTGGCTACTTTATCCTGCAGCGAAACGATCTCCTCGGCGCGCGTGGAGAGGATGAAATCCGTAATTGCCGAGCATGCAGCGAGGCGGCGCAACGTAAAAATCACGAGCGGAACGCCATCGATCTCGATGAATTGTTTGGGCTGGTCCGCGCCCATGCGCGTTCCAAGCCCGGCGGCCGGAATGATGGCAGTCACGCGATTCATAGGTTGGCAGTTTAGCGCAGTTCGCGCGATTCGAGGAGCAAACTAACGCGGAAGAGAGATAGGAAAAGCCCGAGAGAGCCTTCGGCATGCCGGAACAGCCGACGCGCCTCAGAATTTGCGACTAAATTCGCAGGAGAGCGAAGCAACAGGGATCCTTCGCCGCGCCCTTAAAGACGGGCGTGGCAGACAAGCCTCAGGGTGACGATCTTCGTTTACTAAGAACGCGACTCTTATCAACGCTACGTAAGCGGCTGGGTCACGAGCGGCCGGGTTCGGGATAGAGGGCACGCGGCGAGCGTTCACCGGGTGTTCCGGCTTCTGCCGGACGGCTCGCCGGAGCATCGACAGCGGTAGGTCCGGCGCCAGGACCGGCGGTTGCACGGGCCTGTTCGGATCGATCATCGTAGCGGCCGAAAATCATCTTGCCTGCGGTTGTCTGATGGACCGATGTAACGCTGATATCGATCGTTTTATTGATCATTTTGCGGGCACCATCGACGACGACCATCGTGCCGTCATCCAGATACGCGACGCCCTGATTGTATTCCTTGCCTTCGCGCAAGATGAATACGCGCATCGTTTCGCCCGGCAGCACGACAGGCTTGAGTGCATTAGCGAGCAGATTGACGTTCATGATTTCGATGCCCTGGAGCGTGGCTACTTTGTTCAGGTTGAAATCATTGGTTACGATCTTCGCATCGTAACGCTTTGCCAGTTCGATGAGCTTGAGGTCGACGTCCGGGATGTGCGGAAAGTCGTCTTCGGCAATTTGCACATCCAAGTGCTGCATTTTCTGGATGCGCTGCAATACCTCGAGTCCGCGACGGCCGCGCTGGCGCTTCAGCGGGTCGGCCGAATCGGCCACGAGTTGAAGTTCCCGCAAGACGAATTGCGGAATCACTAAGGCGCCGTCGATAAAGAGCGCGTCTGCAATGTCCGCCACACGCCCATCGATGATCACGCTGGTATCGAGCAGCTTGGTGATGTGGCGCGAGCCGCGCTCGCTGCCGAATACGCCTCCGAATGCCTGGAGGTTCAACATATCTCCCTTGTTCGCACCGAGCATGAGGCCTACATAGGTGGATACGACGAAAATCGACAGACTGAAGAACGAGCGTGTGCTTTCCGGCATGGTGGTGTGGCTCATGATCAGGGAAGTGAGATATGCGCCCAGGATTCCCAGAATCGAGCCTACGGCCGCGCCAATCAATCTACGCAGAGTGACTTTGCGGAGGCGGACTTCCACCAGGATGATGGCGGAGGCGAAGCAAACACCTGCGACGGTCCCTTCGACGGGCGTGATGCTGAATGGACGGAAGTGAAAACCAGCTACGCCGCAGATGACGACAAAGATAATGCGGATCACCAGGGTATCCCAGAACGTACCCACTCCCTTGCTTGCGCGGGAGAGCATTACGGGACGAGGAGAAACCGGAGTTTCGGGAGACGCGCTGCCCTGCGTGCGGGGAGGCGCGTTAGAAGGCCTCTGCATGATGGCACCATAACCGCTATAAAGGTTCAGGAGGCGCTAACAGCAATACGCTTCCCGTATTTCTCCACGGCCGTATGAGAGATAATCCGCCCGGGCCGGGTATCTATCGACGCGGCATATATTAATGAATACGAGGAGTATAACACTCAAAAG
>DATNBB010000007.1:0-8852 GCA_035607335.1 Binatia bacterium
TAAAATAGGCGGTCCGCAGGTGCAGGACATTCAGTCCCGCGACCCGATTCAACTTTTGTTCCTGATTGTGCAACCCGACGATGGGGCCGGTGCCTTCGGCGTGTTGAGCACCGATGCCGCTTAAGCTGACCACGAACTCACCTGCGCGTTCGCGATTGCGGCGGCGTAGCAATCGGACACCTGCTCTTGATGGGCACGCAAGTCCGGTTGTGACAAGTCCTCAGGCAGAACCAAATAAGCTCCCTTCGCGCCGGCAAAAGCTGCGATTAGGAAAGCAAGGTCTGCAACTGTGCCGACGAAGGGCTCGGCGCCTAACGCTACTAACGGAGAGAGCTTTGTTGCATCTCGTCCGACGGCGCGAACCTTTTCGCCTTTTGCCAGCAGTAGCTCAGCTACTTGTCGCCCTGTGCGTCCCGTTGCGCCTGTGACGACGATCATTTCGAGACCCCTTGGAATATCATCAAACTCGGTTGCCCTGCGCCAGACATGGCGGGCGCAGTATAGTGGGACCAGCGCCCCTCAGACATTCGGTCCTGCATAGCTAGAAGTCGCGAAAGAAATAAAATTGGGGCCGCGAGATGCGGCCCTATTTGCGTGCTCAGCCTAAATCGGTTCGCAATCAGGCCTCGATCGCGTTCTTTGCGTAGGCGAGGCACTTCGCGATTTCCTCGACGGGCGTTCCCGAAGCGCGGCATTCGTATTCGTATTCGATGTCCGCGGGAAATGGATACTTCTCGGCCTTGAGCAACTGCAACACGGACTTGATCGGCGTGTCGCCCTGGCCCCACGGGTAGTTATTTACGCTGATGTTTGTCCGAACCGCGTGGAAATCGCTGCTCTTCTTGCGATCCTTAAGGTGCAGATTCGTGATGCGTGCATGGTGCTGTTTAATAAACGACACCGCATCGAATCCAGCAGCCGTAAAGTGGCCAATATCGAGGTTCACGCCGATATACGGGCTGAACGTCATAATGTATTCGAACGATGCCGGCGTGGAGAACTGGATCGGATCGGTAATGTCGTCGTGTCCGTGCCCGCCCCACATGATTTTGTACTTGTCCGCGTAGTAGGCGACGCGTTTGGCAACGGGTACTGTGGAGGTGGAGGAAATCGCCTGCACGCCCAGATCGCGCGCCATGCGGAAAGCGTAATCGATGTCTTCGTTGCTCGTATTCGCACCCATGTTGTAACAGAGAATGCGCAGGTCGATTCCGGCATCGTCAAACTGTTTACGAACGCCCTTCCATGTTTCCGGCGTAGCAGACGCGCGCCAATCGGCGAGCTTCTTCTGCGCTTCCTGCATCTGCGACCGCTGCTCGTCTGTCATCTGACGCCCGCCTCGACCGCCGCCAGGTCCACGGCCGTTTCCGGTTGCCGGCTCTTCCGGAGGCGCACCTTCGGGAATCGCGACCATTTGCATATTCTCGCAGCGTGGCAGCAAACCATCGGCGCCGGGCTTTTGCGGCTCCTGCTGTCCGCGCCCTCCGCCGCCAAAGCCGAAGCCAGCGGACGGAGCGCCCGCCAGTGACTCGGCGTGATTGGACATCAATTCGCAATTGCTTAGGCCGATCTTCACCATCGAAGGAATGATTTCGCTCGCTTGCATTCCGGCAAAACTATAAGTGATCACACCAATATGAACGCCATCAAAATTCGAATTCGGCTTGCCCTGCGCAAATAGGTCTCTTCCGGACAACGCGAATGCCGCCAGAGGCAGCCCCGCTACGGCAAGTCTTCCAAAGTCTCTTCTTGTAATACCATTGCTCATCAGAACGCTCCTTTAGGCTCCCTCGCTGCCGGAGCCAACGATTGGCGCACTATATCAATAGCCCGTTCACGTATTCAAGCAAAGCGTCACTTGATAGAATCGAGATGCGCCGTATTTCCGCTACAACATAGGAATGGACGATCGAGTGGGGCAAATCGTTTCAACGGAAGATCTGATCGAGCTGCGAAAGGAATGGCGGCGCGAGGCAAAGCGCGTCGTGCTCGCCGCGGGGGCGTTTGATTTGCTTCATCCCGGCCATATTCGTTTGCTGGAACAAGCCCGTTCGCTGGGCGATCTGCTTGTGGTTGCCGTTGAAGATGACGCAGCTGTGCGCGCCGCTGCCGAACAGGAACGCGCCAAAGATTCGGGGCGAACCGCCGCGCTTCGCCCCGTCTTTCCGCTGGAAGAACGCGCAGAAATTCTCGCTGCGCTGGCGGCTGTCGATTTCGTCACCGAACTTCGCAATGTTCCGGTGAACGCCTTGGTCGAGCGCCTTCAGGCGGACGTCTACGTTCGCGGAGGCGCGGCCCTCGGGGCGAAGCGCACACAACCAGCCTCACACGATCAAAGAGACGCGAGCGGCCCGTCTTTGGTTAGCATTCCACTTGAGCCCGGGTATTCAACCGCACAGATGATCGAACGCATCCAACAATCCAGGCAATGATCCTTCCCTTAGTTTCCGAGCTTCTTTCGCGGGTGTCACGCTGCGCTGCGGTCGATAACGCCGTGGAGTCGCTGCGCCGCGGCCGTCCGGGCGGCGGCATTTCGGGCCTGACGGAATCGGCCAAGGCGCTCCTTGCGCCCATGATCTGTTCGGAGCTGGGCAGGCCCACGATTTTGCTCGTCGAATCGCCACAACGCGCCGAGGAACTGCTCTCGCCCGTTCGCTGGTTCTATCGCGCGCTGACGAACAAGCCGGGCCGCCGCGTGGCGCATCTGCCCGCCTACGAAGTGCTTCCCTATGAAGGCCGCTCGCCGCACGCTGAAATCGCGGAAGAACGTGCCGTTTCGCTATGGCGATTCGCTTCAGGAGAAATCGATCTCCTAATCGCACCGATTCAGACGGCGCTCTGGCGGCTGAAATCTCGCGACTATTATCGGCGCCTCGCTCTTTCCATTGCTCGCGATCAATCCATTCCTTACGAAGACATGACGAATTTTCTCGCCGGCGCAGGCTACGAACGCAAGACGACCTGCGAGATGCCCGGCGAATATGCCGTCCGCGGCGGGATCATTGACGTCTTTTCGCCGGAGGCGCCGCAGCCGATTCGCGTCGAATTGCTGGGCGATACGATCGAATCCATTCGCGCGTTCGATGCAAATACGCAGCGATCCACGAATCCGATTGAGCGCGCCACGCTGCTGCCGCTCTCCGAATTTGTGCTCCGCGCGGAAGTGCTCGAGCAGCAGCGCGTCGCCGCCGGTCCGGCGGACGGCTCCGGCCGCGAAGATGAAGGTCTGCCCGCAGGCTACTATCCCGGTTGGGAATTTCGCACCATGGCGCGCGAGCAGCGCAACGGCGTGCTTCTTGATCTCGCGCCTGAAACCGTCGTGCTCGAAGACGAACCTCCGCTGCTCGAGGAAGCCATAGAGAAGTACCGCCGCGAGCTTGCCGAAGGCTTCGACGAAGCCGAAGATGCGCTCGCGGAGCCGCCGAATCGCTACATCCTCGACGAAGAAGAGTGGCAGCTCGCACGGCAGATGGTTCCGCGGCTTGGGATTGAACACCTCGGCCTGGCGCACGATTCCGAATCGCAACGCGCTCTGCAAACGCAGCCCACAACAAAGCATCATGGCAACGTCCAGGCGTTCATCACCGAAATTCGCAACCGCATGAGTGCCGGTGAGCAGGTCGTCGCGTCAGCAGCGAGCACCGGAGAACTCGAGCGCCTTGCCGATATCTGCCACGAGTACGAAGTGCCCTATCGCGTGGGCGAACTCGAAGAGAACACCACGGTGACGCGTCTGGCCGAAGAAGGAACATCGAGCGGCATCGGCGCGCCCGCGCTCGTGCTGGCGAAAGCGCCGCTGGCGCAAGGCGTCGCGTTCATCGATGCAAAGCTCGTGCTCTACGGCAACGCCGATTTATTCGAAACCGTCCCGCAGCCGCAGCGCCCACGCTCGCGGCCGAAGACCGCCAGCTTTTTTAGCGATTTTTCCGACCTGAAGCCCGGCGATTACGTGGTTCACGCCGATCACGGTATCGGCCAATTCGAAGGCCTTCGTCAAATCACGAGCGAAGCGGCAACGGGCGAATTCATGCTGCTGCGCTACGCCGAAGACGCCAAAGTCTACGTTCCGCTTGCGCGACTCGATCTGATCCAGAAATATCAATCCCTGGGCGGCACTCCGCCAACGCTCGATAAGCTCGGAACGACCGTCTGGGAAGCTCGCAAGTCGCGCGTCCGCAAATCCGTCGACGACATGGCCGACAAGCTTCTGGAGCTATACGCCGAGCGAAAGGCTTCCACCGGGCACGCCTTCTCGCCCGATTCGAATTTCCAGCGCGAATTTGAAGATGCATTCGATTTCGAAGAGACGCCCGATCAACTACGCGCCATCGCGGAAGTGAAGCGCGATATGGAATCCCCTCTGCCCATGGACCGGCTCCTCTGCGGCGATGTCGGCTACGGCAAGACGGAAGTCGCCATGCGCGCCGCATTCAAAGCTGTTGCGGATTCGAAGCAGGTTGCTGTGCTTGGCCCCACGACGGTGCTGGCCTTTCAGCACTATGAAACATTCCGCCGCCGCTTCGCCGCTTTTCCCGTCCGCATCGAAATGCTCAGCCGCTTCCGCTCCGAAAAAGAGCAGAAAAAGGTGATCGAGGATCTTGAAGCAGGCAAAGTCGATATTGTGATCGGCACGCACCGCATTCTCTCGAAAGACGTGAAATTTGCCGACCTCGGCCTGCTGATCGTCGATGAGGAGCAGCGCTTCGGCGTCGCTCACAAAGAGCGCATCAAGGAACTTCGCAAAAACGTGGACGTGCTGACGATGTCCGCCACGCCGATTCCGCGCACGCTCCACATGTCGCTCGTTGGTCTCCGCGATATGAGCCTGATCGAAACGCCGCCGAAAGACCGGCTCGCGATCCAAACCAATGTCGCGCCATTTGGCGAAACTCTTGTCCAGCGCGCGATCAACGAGGAACTCAGCCGCGGCGGCCAGGTCTTTTTCGTGCACAATCGCGTGGAATCGATCGGCGCAATCGCCACCATGGTGCAAAAGCTAGTGCCGAAGGCGCGCGTCGTCGTCGGCCACGGCAAAATGAAAGAGACCGAGCTGGAGAAAGTGATGATGAAGTTTGTGCGCGATGAGGCGGACGTGCTCGTCTCCACGACTATCGTCGAAAATGGCCTCGACATCCCGCGCGCGAACACCATCCTGATCAATCGCGCCGACCGCATGGGCCTTTCCGAGCTGTACCAGCTTCGCGGCCGCGTTGGCCGTTCGAATCAGCGCGCCTACGCCTATTTGCTCGTGCCCCAGGGCGTTACGCTTACCGGAATCGCCCGCCAACGCCTCGCTGCACTGAAAGAATTCAGCGATCTGGGCGCAGGTTTTCGCATTGCAGCGCTCGATTTGGAGTTGCGTGGCGCGGGCAACCTGCTCGGCCGCGAACAGCACGGCTACATTGAATCGGTCGGCTTCGATATGTATTGCCAGATGATGGAACGCGCCGTCGCGAAAAAGAAGGGCGAAAACGTTAGCGACGAACGGCGCGCCACGCTCAATCTGGGCCAGGAAGTCCGCATTCCGCCCGAATACATCGAAAACGAAAATCTGCGTCTTCGCATCTATAAACGTATCGCCGGGGTTACGTCCGAAGCGGAACGCGACGAAGTTCGCGGCGATCTGGAAGACCGCTTTGGGCCGCCTCCGCCGGCGGTGAATAATCTGCTCGACTACGCGCTGCTTAAGGCGCTCGCCGAAAAGCTGCTCGTGGCGTCGATCGATCGCCGCGGCGACCAGGTGGCGCTAAAGTTTTATGACGATACACCGCTCGGCCCCGAGTCCATGGTCGAGCTGATTCGCAAACGCCGCGATCTGCGTCTCGATCCGACGGGTATTTTGTGGATGAAATACAAAGGTTCTGACGGCGGCGCGATGGGTGCCGTCAGGAATGTTTTGCTGCAATTGCAATCGTGAGGGCCCGGCTTTTCAGCCGGTTTCGGGCGCGCTTGCTACTTCTGAGAAATCGGGGTTAAGATTCGTGAGAGTGAAAGCCATGAAAATTGGAAGTGCTGTTCGCGGGGCTGGCGCTGGTATTGTGTGCGCAGCCCTGTTATCGCTTTGTCCGGCCCCGCTGGCGGCCCAGACGACCAACACCAAAGGCACGGTGATCGAAGAGATCATCGCCCGCGTCAACAACGAAATCATCACGCTTTCGGATTACAACAAAGCGATGAAGGCAGTCCCGCAGGAAACACAGCAGGACTGCGCTTGCAACGGCGCGCAATTGCAAACCGCTATCGCTGAAGCGGAAAAAAACGTGCTGCGCGGCATGATTGACCAACAATTGTTGATTCAGCGCGCCAAGGATATGAACATTGACGTCACCACGGACGTCGTGAACCGGCTCGACGGAATCCGCAAGCAGAATAACCTTGCCACAATCGACGATCTGCAAAAGGCTGTCGAGCAGGAAGGCGAGTCCTGGGATGACTTCAAGCAACAGATCACGAACAACGCGCTCACGCAGGAAGTGATTCGCCAGGAAGTGGGGCAGCAGGTCAACATCGGCCCGGAAGACGTGGAGGCCTACTACAACGCGCATAAGTCCGAATTCAATCGCCCTGAAGAAGTAGTTCTCTCTCAGATTCTCTTGAGCACGGATGGCAAATCCGGAGCAGACATCGATGCCGTGAAAAAACGCGCCGAAGACCTGCGCCAGCGAGTGCTTAACGGCGAAGATTTTGCCACTTTGGCGAAGCGCTATTCGGAAGATACGGGTACCGCGGCGAGTGGCGGTCAGTTGGGCGTTTACCAGAAGGACGGTTCGCTGTCCAAACCCATTGAGGATGCCGTCTTCGCGTTGCAGAAGGGGCAAGTCACTGAGCCCATTCAGGTTAAGAGCGGCTTCATCATCCTGCATGTCGATCAGCATTACGCGGCCGGCCAGCAGCCGCTCGAAGTGGTTCGTGACGAAATCCAAAATAAGCTGTACGAACAGCAGATGGATCCGGCGATGCGCAAATATCTCGCGCAGCTGCGGGAAGAGAGCTACGTCTGGGTCAAGCCCGGCTACACAGACACGGCTGCAATCCCCGGCGCCACCGTGATCCAGGAAGTCGCGCCCACGCCTGACATTCCAAACAAAAAATCGAAGAAGAAACTCCCTCTACCCAAGGTCGGCGGCTGATGAAAACCGGCTTCGTGCGCGACCTCGCCGATGGGCAAGCCGTGGTTTCGCTCTTTCTGGTCCACGAAAAAGAGGTTCGCACATCGCCGCGGACAGGCAAATCCTGGCTTCAACTTTCCGTCGGCGACCGCACCGGCACCATCTCCGCGAAAATGTGGGACAACTTCGACGCGCTCGTTTCCACGTTCGAGTGCGATGACGTGATCCACATCCGCGGACGCGTGAAGACGTACAACGGCGAAAAGGAACTCACGATCGAGCAGATCGTCCCCGCCCGCGAGCACGATTATGAGATGGGAGATTTTCTCCCGCACACAAAGTACGACATCGAAAAGCTCTATGCCGACCTCCGCGCCGCCGTCGCATCGGTCAAAAATCCATGGCTGCAAAAGTTACTGATCGGCGTCATTGACGACCCCGAGATTGCGCCGCGCCTGAAGCGCGCGCCCGCCGCGATGTCCATGCACCATGCGTATATCGGAGGCTTGCTCGAACACGTCGTCAGCCTGCTCGGCCTCGCAAACGGAATCTGCGCGCATTACACCGAGCTTGATCGCGACCTCGTCATCACCGGCGTGATCCTGCACGACATCGGCAAAACCGAGGAGCTTCGCTACGCGCGCCGCATAGACTACTCCACGGAAGGGCGCTTGCTCGGGCATATCACCATCGGCACGCAGATTGTTCGCAAAAAAATCGACGCAATCACGGGTTTCCCGAAACCGCTCGCCGTCCTCGTGGAACATTTGATTCTCAGCCACCACGGCTCGCTCGAATTCGCTTCGCCCGTGGTGCCGCAAACGCGTGAGGCGCTCGCGTTGCATTTCCTTGATGATCTTGATTCGAAAATGGCAGCGGCACGCGCCACTATTGAAGCGGCGGAATCGAGCGGCGCCGTCTGGACAGATAGAAATCCCGCCTTGCGCCGCGCGCTCGCCCGACCCGAGCAATATCTGGCCGGCGCACCCGAGCAAAAGCCCGAGGCACAGCCAAACGGAAGCGCCGCCGTGAAGGTGGAAGTCACGGTGAAAAACGCATGAACGACATGCCTCTTCGCCGCGCCGTTCTCGATCTCGCGCCTCTCGAGCTCGATTGCATGAAGACGCTCTGGCCCATGGGCGAAGGCACCGTGCGCGAAATCCGCGAACGCCTGGCCGAGCGCCGCCCGCGCGCTTACACCACGATCATGACGATCATGGACCGCCTCGCCCGTAAAGGGATTGTCGAGCGGCGCAAATCCGGCCGCGCCTACATCTATCGCGCGAATCTCAGCGCCGAAGACGCCCGCGCCCAGGCGCTAAGCCAAGTTGTAGAGAATTTCTTCGGCGGCTCCAAAGAAGCCGTAAAAGCGCAGCTCGACGGCCACGCCCTTCGCACGAACAAGTCGTCCTGAGAAACGAGTCTTCGCCTCTCGCTAGTGCGCTGTCGAGCCTTGAGAGCTTTGGCTACGGCCTGCTGCTAACGCGGACTCGGCCTGGCTCCCGTGCTTCTTTGCCCCCCCCGCCTCCCACTTCGCCTCTTCCAGCAAATACGCTAAAATTCCAACATGTTCCCCACGGAACTCAAAATCCGCGATATCCCCATCCGTCCGGCCACGATCCTCGCCCCGATGGCTGGCGTGACGGACACAGTCTTCCGCCGCGCGATTCGCGGACTCGGCGCCTGCGGCCTGATCATGACCGAGTTCACCAGCGCCGAAGGCCTTACGCGCCAGTCCGCGCG
>DATNBB010000036.1:0-17234 GCA_035607335.1 Binatia bacterium
GCCGATTTCACGGCGCGAGCCAGCTTCACGTTCTTTTCGATATAGCTGGAGAGGCGCTGTAGAATCGTGTCCAAAATACCGCCCGTTTCGCCGGCTTCGACCATGTTGTAGTAGAGTGGATCGAATATTTTGTCGAACTGCTTCATTGAAGCCGATAATGTTGCGCCGCCCTCGACAGAACCGCGCACGCCGTTGAGAACTTTCTGGAAAGTCTTGTTCTCTTGCTGACCGGCAAGAATTTCCAGACATTGCACGAGCGGCAAGCCGGCGTCGATCATGACGGAAAATTGACGCGTGAAAACCGCGAGTTCCTTCGCGTCAACGCCTGCGCCGAACGTGGGAATTGCGAATTCCTTGCCCTTTTGGGACACCTTGCTCACATTGATCTGCTCCCGCTTAAGCAGAGCAGTGAGCTCGGCCTTGCTGTTGGCCGTCCGCTCGCCTGTGACGCTGGTGCCCGCTCGATTTGTGCCCTTATATGTGAATACCGGCATGGTACTTTGCCTCCTCTTGTTTAACGCCGGACCGGCGCCCGGCCGCCCGCAGGCGGCGAGGTCACCCCACGATTGATCAAGTCTTGCAACTCGTCGGAATTCGAAGACCGCGCCATCGCGGTTTCCAACGTGATGGACTTCTGGAAGTAGGCATTGGCAAGGCTCTGATTGAACGTCTGCATGCCGGTCTGCCCCGTTCCCGTCTGCATCGCCGAATAGATCTGGTGGATCTTGTCTTCGCGGATCAGGTTGCGAATCGCGGCCGTGGGAATCAGGATCTCCATCACCATCGCGCGGCCACGGCCATCGACACGCGGCAATAGCGATTGGCAAAGAATGCCTTCAAGCACCATCGACAACTGGGCTCGAACTTGCGGCTGTTGGTGCGCCGGAAAAACGTCGACGATACGATTGATGGTGGACACCGCGGAATTCGTGTGCAGCGTCGCAAACGTGAGGTGGCCCGTCTCGGCGATACGCAGCGCGGATTCGATGGTTTCAAGGTCGCGCATTTCGCCGATCAGCACCACATCAGGGTCTTCGCGAAGCGAGGCGCGCAGCGAATTGGCAAACGAATGCGTATCCGAATGCACTTCGCGCTGGTTGACCAGGCACTTCTTGTGATTGTGCAAGAACTCGATCGGGTCTTCGATCGTGATCATGTGCTCTTCGCGTTCGTTGTTGATCTTGTCGAGCATTGCAGCGAGCGTGGTCGATTTGCCGGAGCCGGTGGGACCAGTAACAAGGACAAGGCCGCGAGGCTTGTCGCAGAGGCTGCGCACAACAGGAGGAAGATTAAGTGCGTCGAAGCTCTTGATCTCCCATGGAATCGTTCTGAAAACGGCCGCCACGGCGCCACGCTGATGAAAAATATTTCCACGGAAACGCGCAAGGCTCTTCAAACCGAAGGAGAAGTCCAGTTCCAGGCTCTCCTCAAGCCTGTGTTTCTGCACGTCCGTCAGAACACTGTAAGCGAGCGCTTTCGTATCGGCGGCGGTCAGAGGCGGCATATCCAGGGGACGCAGCTTCCCGTGCACACGAACACGCGGCGAACTGTTCGTCGAAAGGTGCAGGTCGCTGCCGCCCATTTCGATCATTTTCTTGAGCAATTCGCTCAACGTGATTCCGGCCATGCCCTTCCTCCCTTACAGAACCGTCTCGCGCAAGACTTCTTCCATCGTCGTCAAACCGGCCGCGCACTTAATCAGGCCGCTGCGCCGCAGCGTAATCATTCCGAGTTCAAGCGCCTTCTTTTTCAGTTCGAGCGCCGAAGCGCCGACGAGAATCAGCTCCCGCAGATCATCACTGATTTCCATCACTTCATAGAGACCGACGCGGCCCTTATAGCCGCTGTTGTTGCAAGTGCCGCATCCCTTGCCGTGATAGACGACAGTGGTTTTCGCTTCATCCGCCGTATAGCCAGCCTCGATGAGCGCCTGCGGCTGAATCTGCAGCGGCTCTTTGCAACCGCTGCAAATGCGCCGCACCAAGCGCTGAGCGCAGATCAAGTTGACCGAAGTCGCTACAAGGAACGGCTCGATACCCATATTCATTAATCGGCTGATTGTGGATGGCGCATCATTGGTATGGAGCGTGGAAAGCACCAAGTGGCCTGTCAAGGCGGCCTTTACAGCGATTTCGGCAGTCTCGAAATCTCGAATTTCGCCGACCAGGATGATATTGGGGTCTTGCCGCAGGAAAGCCCGTAGAGCAGAAGCGAAATTCAGCCCGATCTGCTCCTTCATCTGTACCTGATTGATACCGGGCAATTGGAATTCGACCGGGTCCTCGGCCGTCATAATGTTCGTATCGGGCTGATTGAGGCGCGCGACCGAGGAATACAACGTATTCGTCTTGCCGGAACCGGTGGGGCCGGTTACAAGGACCATGCCGTAAGGCTTCAATATCTGCTTTTCAAATTTCTGTAGCGACTGCGACTCGAAACCAAGCTTCGTCATGTCCAGGCGCAGGTTCTCCTTATCCAGCAAGCGCATGACGATTTTTTCGCCGAACAGCGTCGGGACAGTTGAGACGCGAAAGTCCAGTTCCTTTTTCTTGCCATCTTTGAGGTACTTGATCATGATGCGGCCGTCTTGCGGCAGCCGCTTCTCGCTGATGTCCAGCTTGGACATGATCTTGATACGGCTGGTGATCGCGTCCTTCAACTTCATCGGCGGCGCCATCACGTTTTGTAGCTGGCCGTCGATACGGAACCGCACGCGATATTCTTTCTCGTACGGTTCGACGTGGATGTCGCTCGCGCCGCGCTTCACCGCATCCGTGAGGATCAGGTTGCAGAGTTTGATGATCGGCGCTTCCTCGGCTGCTTTTTCGAGCGACGCCAGGTCCATCTCGGATTCTTCGGCAGCGAGTTCTAGCGCGTCGCCGTCCTCACCCGTAAGGTCCTTCATCACCTTATCGAGTTCTTCCACGCTCTCGACGTCGCCGTAGAACTTGTGAATCGCCTCGCCGATGGCCGTTTCCGAAGCGACGACCGGTTCGACATTGAAGCCGGTCATGAACTTAATGTCGTCCATCGCGAAGACGTTCGTGGGATCGGTCATCGCGATGGTGAGGGTGGATCCCACGCGCGATAGGGGAACGATCTGGTAACGGACCGCGGTTTCCTGCGGGACGAGTTTGATTACGGAAGGATCGACTTCATAAAATTTCAGATTGATCGAGGGAACGCCGTACTGGCGCGAGAGAACGGCGGTGATGTCGTCGTCGCTGACGAGCCCCATTTTGACCAGGCACGTGCCGAGTCTGCCGCCGTTTTTTTTCTGATAATCGATAGCCTGCTTCAACTGATCGTCAGAGATCAGGCTATCTTTGACCAGAATTTCGCCGAGTCTTGAGGACATGAGTGTGCGCTGACGGACGTAGCAACCGCCCGATTTGCAGGGTAGCATGCTCCCTTCACGACATCGGGACGCGGTCCGTTGTTCGTGGTGAATCTGCTAACAGCCTTTTGGCCGCTTGCGAACCTGTACCTTCGTTCAGGCCAATATTTGGCTGCTGTACGTGCGTACAGGTCGCGCCGTTCTTTGTTCTGATCGGACATTTTTTGCCCGGCTTCACTACAAAGTGACGCACTTTGTCTAAACGGGATCGTCAAGCGTGGCTGTTGACAGAAATGGCCGCGCATGGCTACCTAGATTCATTGTGGAAACCACTCATGCCTCGATGACGGCATCGCCCGCGATCCCCCTTTGCCCGAGATGCGGGCAGCCAATCTCCGCAGGCACGTTGGTGTGCCCTGCGTGTCGTACGCTGGTCCACGGCGAACAATTCGAGCGACTTTCCGCGGCAGCAGAGCGCCTCGAACGAAAATCGCAGATAGCAAGCGCGCGCGATGCATGGCTGCAGGCGCTGCCACTCGTTCCACAGGATTCGGAGCACGCGGAATGGATTCGACAGCACGTCAATGAGCTCACGGCCAGAGCATCCGCTGCGCCCAACAATTCGAAAAGCAAATGGGCGAAGAGACTGGGCCCGCTTGGTCCTGTGGCCGTGCTGGCTGCAAAAGCGAAGACGGCGCTATTTGCGCTATCCAAACTGAAATTTCTGTTGAGCCTCGGCGCGTTTGTAGCTCTTTATTGGGTTGCCTGGGGCCCCAAATTCGGCATAGGTTTCGCCGCTCTGATCCTGATTCACGAGATGGGACATTTTATCGACGTGAAGCGGCGCGGCCTTCCGGCAGAAATGCCTGTCTTTCTTCCCGGCCTTGGCGCTTACGTGAAGTGGAAAGCGCTTGGAGTTTCGACTGAAACAAGAGCGGCGGTAAGCCTCGCGGGTCCGTTCGCCGGGTGGATCGCTTCGGTGATTTGCCTCGCGATCTGGTGGAAGACTGGCGACGCGCTTTGGGCGGGACTGGCGCGCGTGAGCGCATGGCTTAATGTACTCAACCTGATTCCTCTCTGGATTCTCGACGGAGGAACGGCTATTAGCGCGCTGGGGCGCACGCAACGTTTCCTTCTATCGACGGTGGGGCTCGCACTTTGGCTGTTTCTCGGCGAGACTCTGTTTCTTATTGTCGGAGCAGGCGCCGCATTCCGCGCATTCACGAAGGATCTGCCGGAACAGCCGAGCCAGATGATCACAATTTACTATGTGGCAGTGATGGTGTGCCTTGGAATTGTATTGCACATGGTGCCAGGCCCGCTGTTGCCTATGGGGTGACGTCTAGCGAGTCGCTAAAGCGTGCGGGGGTGCTTGGCGTTTCCCGGATTGCTTGTGCTGGTACAGCGCTTTGTCGGCTTCATCGAGCAGGTCCTGCGGCCGCTGGCCGTTCTGCCAATCCGCCCAACCGACAGCGTAAGTAATTGCGATCTTTTTGTTGTCGATGTCAGCCTCGATGTTTTCCATTCGTTCGAGCAGCAGATGAACCTGTGTCGCATCGCACTCGGGCAGTAGCAACATGAATTCGTCGCCGCCAAGCCGCACAGCCACATCGCCCTGTCGCGTCGCGTTCGTAAGACGCTCCGCGAATGCCTTCAAAGCGGTATCACCCGCCGCGTGTCCATACTGATCGTTGATCTCTTTAAAGTCGTTCAAGTCGAAAAGCACCACGGTGAGCTGATAGCCCTTGCGGTGCGCGCGAGCCACTTCCGCCTTTAACTGCCGCTCCGCGAAACGCCTGTTAAAAAGTCCAGTAAGAGAGTCAACAAGGGCCAAATCGCGCCAGACCGCCGAGTGCGACTGCCCTTCCGCAAGATCAATTCGCAGGCGATTGATGAGCACCTTTTCGTAGGTGAGATAACCGCCTAGCAGAAAGATCAACATCGTCAGTCCGGCAACGGACTGAAACACTGGCGCATTAAGAAGGTGTCCGTGCTGCGCCGCTATTTCGGGAAGCGCGAGCGATGCAACAGCCGCGGTTAACAGCACGAGCACGAACATCGTGACCGCCCACGTCCACCACTCGCGGCGTTGCAGCGCTCGTAAGTGCTCGAGGTACTCCTCAAAACGCGGGCTCAACGCACGCTGTTCCGGAACGTGCAACCATTGTGAAGCCTGTTTGAGCACCGATGCCTTCCTCTCACTTTTCAGGTTAGGTGCCGGTGGCGTGGCCGTCAATTGCGCGCCGCTAGTCAGTCAATAGCTTTCCGGACCGTGGTCTTCTACAGTTGATCCTGTAGCCGCCCCGAGGAGTGCCAGGAAGAGAACAGTTTTGGCCCGGAGCCGGATGGTTCAGAGTAGTACCTTCCGGCTATTGTGGTGCGCGGTGCCTTTTCTTATCCTGAAGTCGTCCAATGATCGCAGCACTCATTCTCGTGTTCTCGACGGCGGCTCTGGTCCGGTTCGGAATATGCCAGTGGCGCGCGATGTGGCTCACAGTTGCCGCGCGCCCCCTCTCCGATTGCCTGCAAGCGGCGACCGGGCTGGACGGCAAATCCCTTCGAGCTGAGGACTTCTATTTGATTACCAAGACCTCGCACTACGTGAGCCCAGCGCCCCATGAGCGCAATGTTTGGCTACGCGAGGTGGGCGTCTACTTCAGAATCGTGAGCACGATTGAAAAGATTGCCGGGAAGCATGTTCCGGGGATCGCAAACTGGGCGCAGTCTGAACTGATCTCGTGCGCTAAGTACGCGGCAGCGGTCCTCGATCAGCGCTTGAATGCCAACTTGGCGTACGCTGCCGATCTTAGCCGCTCGTAACTAGACCAAAATCCACCGATCACACGTGCAGCCGGACCTCGCTGGAAGTGCCCCCGGCGGCAGGCAGATAGCACTTCAACGTGTAATCCATGACCATACGGTCTGCGTTAAAGCGCCATCCGAGGGTCTTGATCGTTCTCTTCATGCGTTTGATCCAGCCGCGAGGCAAGCCGTCGCGGTCGCGTTCGTAATATAGTGGGATTACCTGCTCCCGTAGCGTCCGGATCAGATCCTCAGCGTCGCGCGCATCCTGAATCTCAGGATTCGAGTGCGTCCGCCCCGTGCCGATGGCAAAGCCGTTTAGGCCGTCATACGCCTCGGCCCACCAACCATCGATGATCGAGAGGTTGAGCCCGCCATTGAGCACGACTTTCTGGCCGCTCGTACCGGAGGCCTCGAGAGGCCGACGCGGTGTGTTCAGCCACACGTCGACGCCCTGAACGAAATGCCGACCTACGTTCATGTCGTAGTCTTCGACGAAGACGATCTTGTCCGCAAAACGCGAATCCCTCGTCATCTCCGCCACCTGCTGGAGGATTCGCTTACCGGGATCATCTCGGGGGTGCGATTTGCCCGCGAAAACAAACTGCACCGGCCGCTTTGGATCGTTGGCGAGCGAAACGAGCTGCTCCAGATGCATCAGGACGAGATTTGCCCGCTTATACGTGGCGAATCGACGCGCAAAACCGATCGTCAATGCATCGGGACTCAGAATCCGGCTGAGTCTTTGGAGAGTTTCCGGTGACTCGTCACGCCGTTCGGCCTGCTCCATCGCGCGCCGGCGAACAAAGTCGATGAGTCGCGCTTTTAGACTAAGGTGGGTCTCCCAAAGCTCGCCATCATCAACCTCATCAATTCCCTGCCAGCTTTGCGCTTCGCTGCTATGATCGTGCCAGCCCGTCCCGAGGTGCCGCTCATACAGCCTATACATCTGCGGCGCCAGCCAGCTTAATGCGTGTACGCCATTGGTGATGTGCCCGATCGGCACAGCTTCTTCGCCTTGACCGGGCGCCAAACCCTTCCACATCGAACGAGACACACGCCCATGCAGCGAAGAGACTGCGTTCGCGCGGCGAGAAAGCTTCAGTCCAAGAACCGTCATGCAGAACGGCTCTTCGCCATTCCAGGGATTCTCGCGGCCCATTGCCATCAAGCTTTCGTGCGAAATCCCCATGGCGTCGCGCAAAGGGCCGAGATGTTCCTCGATCAAGTCCGGATCGAATCTGTCATGACCCGCTGGAACCGGAGTGTGCGTCGTGAACACGACTTCCCGGGCCACCCGTGGCGCAGCCTCCTCAAATGACAGCCCCTCTTCGACCATGCGATCCTGGATCGCTTGCAGGACGGCAAAACCGCTGTGACCCTCGTTCAAATGAAGAACGCCGGGGGTGATCCCCATAGCTCGCAAGGCGCGATATCCGCCAATCCCAAGCAGCAACTCCTGGCGGATGCGCAATCGCCTGTCGCCTCCGTAAAGCCGGGACGTAAGGTCGCGGTCCTCGGGCGTATTCCCTTCCACGTTGGAGTCCAGAAGCAGCAAATCGCAACGGCCGACCTTGAGGCGCCAAACCTTCGCTCTAATGACGGCCTGGCGCGTCTCGATTTGCACCACAACGGGCTCTCCGTTGGTGCCAATCGCCGTTTCCAACGGCAGCTTGTTCACATCAATTTGGAGGTAATCCTCCTGCTGCCAGCCTTGTGCGTCGAGATGCTGGCGGAAGTAGCCTTGACCATAGAAAAGACCCACGCCGACGAGAGGAATCGCCAGATCGGAAGCGCTTTTGATGTGATCTCCCGCCAGAATTCCTAAGCCGCCGGAATAAATGGGGATGGATTCGTGCAGGCCGAATTCAGCCGAAAAATAGGCGACGGGTCGCGCGCGAAGCACTCCGGCGTGGCGCGCACCCCATGTGTGCGCGGTATCCAGGTACTCTCTAAGCCGGCGATAGGCGTAATTTATGCGGCTATGCAGTACGAATTCGGTTGCGCGCTTTTCGAGGCGGTCCAGCGGAATCTCGGCAAGCATAGCCATCGGGTTGTGGTTCGCGTCGCGCCAGCCGAGCGGGTCCAGATCAAGGAAGAGGGCGCCACAATCCTGATCCCAACTCCACCATAGGTTGCGCGCCAGCGTCCAAAGGCGCTCCTGGACAGGAGCGACGAAGCGGTCGAGAGTGCGGGCCTCGTTCACCACGGGCGCTATTTGGGCGGCGGTTTCCATCAGCATCCGGACTTCGTCATCCCGAAAGGCACGCATCTCCTTATTCTGGATTACCAATACTCCCTGAAGGACCCCTCGGTCAATCAGTGGAACACCCAAAAATGATTGGAGACTCTCTTCGCCCGCCTCTTTGAAGAACTTAAACCGTGGGTGGTCTTTGACTTGCGAGACCGCGACGGGGAGGACCTGTTCCGCGACCAGTCCCGAAAGCCCCTCGTTTAAGCCCATCCGAAGCGTGCCCACACACTCGGGTCTGAGGCCGATCGTAGCGGCCAGAACCAGATTGGCGCGATCCGGCTCAAGCAAATATGCCGAGCAAACGTCGGCGTCAAAGCGACGGGCAATGAGTGCGACAAGTTTTGTGAGGGTCTCGGCGGGCTTGCCGCGTTCGGACGCGAGCTGCGCGGTCTCCTCCAGCGTCAGGATGCGGTTCGCCTCTCGGTCCATCGTTTCCTGAACGGGACCTTCGCCGCCGTTATTACCTGAATTCAATGCAGGCATGTGTTGGGCCACGTCTTCAGCTTTCTAGCGGACGGCGGACTCACCGCCCGTGCTCTCTACATACTGTAAACATCTTAGAGCAATACGTCCAATCGCGTTTCTCGATTGTGAGGATCGACTATCTTCGTGTCATTTTGTGCAGCGATTGCGTCAACCGCGTTGACGCAAAATGCCGCATTTGGCGCCGTAAATGGCACCGTTTGGGCGCGAATGGCGCCATAAAAATCGCGCTAAGGATTCAGGGATCATTACAGGAACGAGTGTGTCTGTTCCTCCACACTCGAAGCTCGCAGTATGAACCCGTGAGGTAGCAATTGTCATGCTTACGTCTGAAACCGGCGCGCTTGATGGGAGCGACGAGAATCATGAGGCGCTCCCTTATTACGGCTCTTCGACCGAAGGTTCGTCAGCGAGATCGGCGGTGTCGGTCTTGGTGACATTGCGAATTTCGGTGCGGATCAGATCGGCGGAAAAACCCGCGGCAATCAGGCTGCGGTAAAGCGAGGCGATCTTTTTTTGGTCGATGCCCTTCCCTGCCGAGCCGCGGAGTTGGCCGAGCTTCCTCTTAATGCGCTCTCGAACGAGCGACACCTCATCCGTTTCGGCGAAGACCGATTCCAAGGCTGCATCAATGTGAGAATCCGGGACGCCTCGCGCGCGGAGTTCGCGTGCAATGCGGAATTTCCCTTGACGGCGAGAACTAGCATGCAGCCGCGCATAGTCGCGCGCATATTTCGCGTCGTCGAGATAGCCCTGATCGCGCAGATGCGTGATGACCACGGTGACTCCGGATTTATCGGCCGCGCGCCGCCCGAGATACTCCTTCATTTCATGGACGGAGTATGCGCGTCGCATTAGCGCGCGCAGAGCGGCGGCATAGAGATCTTCGTCGCTGGCGATTTTTTGCGAGTTGGAACGGAAAGGCACGTTGGGAGGATAGAGGCAAGGAGGAAGGAAGTCGAGGAGGTAAAGGAGGAGATTTCGTGACTAGCGGAGGGATTCCGATGATGAACGACAACCCCATGCTTCAGCGGCTAAAGCCGCGGTCGTTTGTGCCACTTACGGCACGGCTGAAGCGTACCCAACATCGGAGCTGCCTCACAGACCCTCGAAGCGCCGTCCTACATTCCCTGCAATATCCAGTAGCCTACTAAGGCCGCACTCATTTTGCATCGCTTGCGGCGCGAAAAGCCGCGCCCTTCCAGTTCCGAGTTGTCACACAAACCCTTTGAAACCGCGAGATGAACGGGGCCGAGCTTGACTCGCACGAGCGAATACAACTAACATTTGCCGCGGAATGATACACAGAGGCGCCAAGGCGTTCCATGTCCTGATTGGTTTTGCGCTGCTGATCTGCATGGCATGTCCCGACATCGAAATTCTGTGCCATTCGACGGATTGCATTTTTCTGAGCGGGCATGATCTCGAGACGTCCTTCGCGCTGTTCCTCATAATTATCGAGCTTGCGGTTGTGTCACTGAAATTAGCAGTGGCGCTGCTTCCCCGATTACTGGCAGGACTAATTTCGTTCGAGCCGCTTCGCGTTGCGTTTAGCGGAACTCTCGCCTTTGCTGTCGATCCCACCGGTTCCCCGCCTTTCGCACTCCGCATCTAGCGCCTCCTGGAAGAGTCAGGGCGGACGCGTGTCCGTTCGCCGGATTTTTTGCGTGGAGATGTGCGATGCGGATTTCAATTGCGAACAAATTTCTGGTAGTTTCTGCCGTACTGGCGCTGAGCGGCTGCGCAACGCAGCGGTACAAGCCTGCGCCGATTGTTCCGGCCGTTTCGGCCTCACGGCTGGAATCGCGGACTCTTTCGGATGCCGGGCTGCGATCGTTCGTCGAACAGAGCTTGGGCAAATCGTTTACGTCCTGGCCTCCGAGCAGTTGGAATTTGCAAACGCTTTCGCTGGCGGCCTTGTATTTCAATCCCACGCTGGACTCCGCGCGTGCGCGGGTTGAAGAAGCCGATGCAGCCATTATTACGGCCGGCGGGCGGCCAAATCCGACGTTCGATATTTCTCCTGGTGTTCCCAGCCCGTATCTATTCAGCATGGATCTTCTTTTTCCGATTGAGACGGCGGGCAAACGCGGGCACCGCATTCAATCCGCCAGCAGCTTGATGCAAGCGGCGCAATTCGATCTTGCGGATTCGGCGTGGAAAGTGAGAAGCGGGGTACGCACAGCACTGCTCGATTATTTTCTCGCATCGCGCAGCGTGGATTTGCTTCGCACCGAGCAGGACTTACGCACCACGCAGGTGCGGCTACTGCAGGAGCGTCTCACCTCCGGAGAGATACCCCGCGTCGATTTGGACACAGCGCGGATCGCCGCTGCCCAAACGCAACTGGCCGTGACTACGGCGCAAAACCGAATCGCAGGAGCGCGCGCCGCGATTGCAGCCGCGATTGGACTGCCAGCTTCCGCAATGAGCACCGTCACTTTTGACTGGGACGATTTGGATTCGCCACCGGACGCGGCGTCGATTTCAGCGCAGGAGGTTGAACGCGACGCCGTACTTAATCGGATGGACGTACGCCGCGCTCTTGCGCAATACGCGGCCGCCGAAGCGAATTTGCAGCTCGAAATCGCGAAGCAGTATCCGGATGTGGAAATCGGACCGGGATACTCGTACGAAGAGCAGCACA
Organism: Binatia bacterium; assembly: GCA_035607335.1. GTDB lineage: Bacteria > Acidobacteriota > Terriglobia > Acidiferrales > UBA7541 > Palsa-295. The sequence continues at coordinate 11,524 of DATNBB010000036.1, forward strand.
ACTACTTCACGACGGGACTTTCCGTCACTTTGCCAATTTTCAACCGCAACGCGGGCCCCATCGCCGAAGCCGAGGCGAGACGCAAAGAGGCTGCGGCAACCGTTAGCGAGGCGCAGGCGCAGGTGATTGCGCAGAGCGAGCAGGCACTCACCGCATACACCGCGGCGCTGAACGAACTCTCCGAAAGCGATCAACTACTGCGCACGCTTCAAAATACGCGTCTGCAAATGACGGAACGAGCGGCACAGGTCGGCGAAGTGGACAGCGTGGCGGTTAACGGAGTCCAGATCGAAAGCAATGCGCTTTCATTGTCGCGCCTAGACGCACTAAGCCGCGCACAAACGGCTCTGGGGCAGCTCGAAGACGCAGTTCAGCGGCCGCTCGATCCGGGCGATGCGTTTCCTGAAACACCGAAGCTGATCGAGCCACGAAAGGAGGACAAGCAATGAGACAACCATCGCGAATGATGGTCACGTTCATTGGCGCGGCCGTCTTCGCAGCCGCCGCGTTGACGTGGTTGGGCGGATGCGGGGGGCAAGGCGGCGGCGATGACGACGACCAAACGACGCTTCCGAACGCGCAAAAGGAACTTGCGAAGATTGCGATTGTGAATGGCGAGACTGCAATAACCCTCGATCCTGCTACACAGGCGCGTCTGGGACTAAATACCGCCGCGCTTGTGCCTACCACGAGTCGCGGGCAGCAGACGTTTCCAGTCATGGTCCTTTCATCGGCCGACCTCGCCACGACGCGCAGCAATTACCTCGCGGCTCAGGCGCAAGTGCAGAAGGCGCGCGTCGATGCGGATGTGGCGAATAAAGAATACGCGCGGCTCAAGGGACTATACGCGGAAGATCAGAACATATCGCAAAAGTCCCTCGAAGCAGCGCAGGGTGTGGCGGAAGCGGATCAGACGGATGTCGCCACTGCACAGCAACAAGTGGAACTGCAAAAAACGCTGATCGCTCAGCAGTGGGGCGAAACCGTCGCGAATTGGGTGCAGCAGAACTCACCGGAATTCCAGCGCGTAATCGGTCAGCAGGACGCGTTATTGCAAGTCACGATCGCCGCCGACGCGCCGATCGCAGCTCCGAAGAGCGTTGCGATTGAGAACCTCGATGGATCGAAAACCGAAGCGAGGCTTGTTTCACCATTCCCACGCGTGGACCCGCGCATTCAAGGCAGGAGTTTTCTCTATGTAATGCCAGCCCGCGCGCCGCTTGCGCCCGAGACGAGTTTGCTGGCAGACGTGTCCGTCGGCAGCCAAATCAAAGGCGTGATCGTGCCCTCGGCAGCCGTGGTGTGGTCAGAGGGAAAAGGGTGGGCATATCAGCAGACAGGAGCGAGCCAATTCACGCGGCGACCTGTAGCGACGAACCTGCCGGTTGCAAACGGATATTTCGTGTCGAGCGGATTGCCGACAACGGAGAAAGTCGTCACGACCGGTGCACAGGCATTGCTCTCCGAAGAGTTCCTGCTGCGCGGCGCCAGTGCCGGAGCGAACAATGACTAATTCCAAGGACCGCGCATGCTGAACGCGATTGTCCGCTTTTCCATCCGCTTCCGCGGCGTGGTGATTGCGCTGGCATTTGCACTTTTAGGCTACGGGATCTTTACGCTTTTAGGCGCTACGTACGATGCGTTTCCCGATTTTGCTCCGCCGGAAGCCTCGGTTCAGACCGAAGCGCCGGGCCTTTCGCCGGAGCAGGTGGAAGTGCTGGTAACGCAACCAATCGAGAACGCGATCAACGGCGTGCCGGGAATTGCGACGCTGCGATCGCGTTCGATCCAGGGACTTTCCGACGTCACCGTGATTTTCGACGCTTCGACGGATGTTTACCGCGACCGGCAAGTCGTCTCGGAGCGGCTTTCAACGCTCGCGAGCCAATTGCCCTCCGGCGTGGAACCGCCGACGATCGCGCCGCTCATGTCTTCGACCGGGAATGTGATGGAGATCGATTTCACCTCAGATACGCAATCGCTGATGACCATTCGCAGCGTGGCGGACTGGACGATCAAGCCTCGTCTGCTGGCGGTTCCGGGCGTTGCGGGCGTCGAAATCATCGGAGGCGAAGTCCGCCAGCTTCAGATCCAAGTGGAGCCCGACCGGCTGATTCAATATGGCGTGAGCCTCGACGATGTGGTCAACGTGGCGCGCGAAGCAACCGGCGTCCGCGGCGGCGGCTTCGTGGACACGCCAAACCAACGGATCGTATTGCAAACCGAAGGGCAATCGGTGACGCCGACCGAACTTGCGCGAACGGTTTTGGTGCATCACAACGGAGCGAGCATCACGCTCGGCGACGTGGCGCATGTGGTGGATGCTCCAGCGCCTGCGTTCGGCGCCGCGTCCGTGGCCGGCAAACGCGGTGTAGCGATGATGGTGGATGCCGCGTACGGATCGAACACGCTGGCGGTAACTAGCGGCATCGACGCGGCACTGGCGAGCCTGCAACCCGACCTGAAAGCTCAAGGCGTCGTGACGCACTCGAACGTGCTGCGCGCGGCAGACTTCATACAGATCGCCGTGAGGAACGTGAGGAACTCGCTCTATATCGGAGCCATTCTCGTCGTCGTGATTCTCTTCCTTTTCCTCTTCGATCTGCGCACTGCGGCGATTTCGTGCATCGCGATTCCCCTCTCTCTGCTTTCGGCTGTGATTGTGTTGCAAAAGATGGGCCTGAGCCTGAATACGATGACGCTGGGCGGGCTCGCGATTGCCATCGGCGAAGTGGTGGACGACGCGGTGATCGACATCGAGAACATTTACCGCCGCCTGCGTGAAAACAGGCATTTGCCGAATCCGCGCCCGGCATTTCAGGTGGTACTCGAAGCTTCGATCGAAGTGAGAAGCGCCGTTGTGTATGCGACGTTTGTGGTGATTCTGGTATTCGTGCCTGTTCTGAATATGTCCGGGCTGGCGGGCAGCCTCTTTCGGCCGCTGGGACTCGCTTATATCTGGGCGATTGTAGCTTCACTACTCGTGGCGCTCACTGTGACGCCTGCGCTTAGCCTGCTCTTTCTAGGAAAACGCGAATTACCCGAAAGGGAGCCGCCGGTTGTGCACTGGTTGAAGCGGGGATACGAGCGATTTCTTGTCGGCTCCGAGGAACGGCCGCGGCTGCTTATTGGAGGAGTTGCGTTACTGATGGCGGGAGGCGTCGTGACGCTTTTGTTTTTGAGCAGCTCGTTCTTGCCGGAGTTGCGCGAAGGGAATATTACCGTGCACATGACGGCGATTCCCGGCACGTCGCTGGAAGAATCGATGCGGCTGGGCGATCGCGTGACGCAATTGCTGCTGAAGATTCCGTACGTGAAATCCGTGGCGCAACGTGCCGGGCGAGCAGAACTAGCGACAGACACGAACGGAATTCATGAAAGCGAAATTGACGTCAATATGGACGCAATCAACGGCAAGCAGGTGGAGACGACTACGAACGGCATCCGCACCGTGCTTGCGGAAATCCCGGGCGCAATTCTCACTTCCAACAGTTTTCTCACGGAGCGCATCAACGAAACTCTGTCCGGTTACGGCGCGGCTGTGGTCGTGAACATCTTCGGCAACGATCTCGATCAACTGGATCAGGCGGCGGCGCAAGTGCCCGGAATTCTCGCCAGTATTCCTGGAGGGACAGAAATTTCGGTCCAGTCCCCTCCGGGAATGCCGGAAATACAGATTCGACTGCGCCCGCAAAGCCTGGCGCGATGGGGATTCGATCCTGTGAATGTGTTGGACGCGATTCGGACCGCGTATGGATCGGAAGTGGTCGGGCAGACGTATGAAGGCAATCGGGTGTTCGATGTGGCTGTGCGGCTCGCACGAAGCAATCAACCGCAAATCAGCGAAATCGGCGCGCTGCCGCTGCGAAGCCCGGACGGCAATTTCGTGAGGCTCAACCAGCTTGCGGATATTCAAGATACATCTGGGCGTTACGTGATTCTGCATGAGGGCGCGCGTCGCGTGCAGACGATTACCTGCAACGTGCGCGGGCGGGATGTGGCGTCATTCGTGAATGAGGCGCGGCAACGCGTTGCACAACTCAAGCTGCCCGCGGGAACGTATGTGGAGTTTGCGGGAACAGCGGCGGCGCAAGAGCAGTCAAACCGCGAACTCTTGATCAACTCGATCTTCGCCGGTCTTGGGATGATTTTGCTGCTGACGGTAGTCGTGGCCAATGCGCGGAACCTGCTGCTGATGCTCGCCAACTTGCCGTTCGCGCTGGTGGGAGGAGTGTTTGCGGCGGCCATTACAGGCGTGAATTTATCGCTGGGATCGCTGGTGGGCTTCGTGACGCTGTTCGGGATCACGCTGCGAAATTCCATAATGCTCATTTCGCACTATGAGCATCTCGTGAACGCGGAAGGCATGACGTGGGGCGTCGGCGCGATGTTGCGCGGCGCATCCGAGAGGCTCGCGCCTATCCTGATGACCGCGCTGGTGACGGGGCTCGGCCTGTTGCCCTTGGCGATCGGAAGCGGCGATCCCGGCCGGGAGATTGAAGGACCGATGGCTATTGTCATTCTGGGCGGACTTGCCACGTCTACGCTGCTGAATCTGCTTGTGCTGCCGGCGCTCGCGCTGCGGTATGGGAAATTCGAACGGAAAAACACAGTCAGTTGAATCCTGCGTTCACCCTTTTGGCTAACTTGCGGAGACGGAGCGCTGTAGATTTTCAAATGCGGCTGCGTCGATATGCAATCCTGCCGCGGCTACGTTTTCTTCAAGGTGATCGACGCGGGACGTGCCGGGAATCGGGAGCATTACCGACGAACGCCAAAGCAGCCACGCCAGTGCCACTTGCGAGGGAGTGGCGCCCGATTCTTTCGCCGTACGCGCCAAGGGACTGTCTGCGCCGGAAAGCCGCCCGGCAGCGAGCGGGAACCATGGGATGAAACCGATTCCGTGCTGTTCGCAATATTGGAGCACGTCTTCGGAACCGCGATCGGACAAGCTGTAGCGATTCTGCACTGTGACCACATCGATGAGTTTGCGCGCGTGCTCGATCTGACGGACGGTTACTTCAGACAATCCGATGTGCTTGATTTTTCCCTGCTCCTGCAATTTTTTTAGTGTGCCGAGCTGATCGTCTGCAGGTACTTTCGCGTCGATGCGATGCAACTGATAAAGGTCGATGCGTTCGAGGCGCAGACGGCGGAGACTGCCCTCGCACGCGGAGATCAAATGTTCGGGACGGCCGTTTTCGACCCAACGGTCAGGACCGGTTCGGTCGAAGCCTCCTTTCGTCGCGATCACGAGGCCTTTGGGATAGGGATGGAGCGCTTCAGCGATCAATTCCTCGCTTACGCTCGGCCCGTAAGAATCGGCGGTATCGATGAAGTTGATACCCAGCTCCAGCGCGCGACGCAAAACGCGAATTGCTTCTTCACGATTGGCCGGCGGCCCCCAGACTCCCTTGCCTGTGATTCGCATGGCTCCGAATCCCAAGCGCGTAACGCGGAGGTCGTTTCCGATCACAAATGTGCGCGCTTTTGCGGCGGGCTGGCTCTGATGATGCGCTGGTTCGTTGGGCACTCCTCGCTCCTCTTCGGTTAGTTCAGTCGCTGGTGGCGATTGGCTGGTATACGCCAATCGCGCGATTTACTGTTCATAATTTTCAACGACATCCGCTGAGCGGACCTGGGCTCGATCAGGATCTTTGCCGAATTCCCGCAAGGCCTCGCGCTGCCGCAAAAGATCCCAGCACTGGTCC
>DATNBB010000039.1:0-5138 GCA_035607335.1 Binatia bacterium
AATCGCCGCTAGAAAATATCCGCCGAAGAAGGCAAATTGGACGAGAGAAGAAGCCCTGTCACTCAGTTGAAATGTCTTTTTGAATTGAGGGATGAGAATGTCGTTGAGGTTTACGCCGAGCGCCCAGAGGAAAAACAGGCTAGTAATCAAAATCAGCGGTAGCACGTATCGTCGTTCAGTCAGCGCCGCCGATTTCTCTTTCATATTGCCCTTTCAACTGAACGCGTGATCCTCAACTTAAAAAACCTCACTTCAGCAGCATGGCGTTTCCAAATTGCAAGCCTCAACCCGACAGATGCCGATGCCGTCATCCTGAAGGCCGCGAGCAGCGGCCTGAAGGACCTCTCTTGTTTTATTTCTGTGTGTCTGTTTTCTCTGCCTCACAGGCACCGCTATTCCAAAGCCCGATCCAAGTGCACGTAACCGCCGTCCACATACAAGTGTTGCCCGGTAATATGGCTGGCACGCGCGGAAAGCAAAAATACCACCATGTCTGCAATTTCTTTCGGCTCTGTCATTCGCTTGCCGAGCGGAATACGCGCCACAATCGACTTCAGCTTTTCCTCGGGATTCGGGAACGTGCTCACCCATTGCTTATAAAGCGGCGTCATGACCTCCGAAGGCACTACCGCATTCACGCGAATCCCGTAGCGCAGCAGTTCCGCAGCCCATTCGCGCGTCAACGCAAGAATCGCTCCCTTAGCGGAAGCGTAGCCTGACGTATTCCCCTGCCCTGTGACAGCCGTCTTCGAGCTGATATTGACGATCGTCCCGCGCGCACTCTTCAAATGCGGTAGCGCGTAATGGGCCATGTTGTAGTAATGCAGCAGATTGCGTTGCAACGATGCGACATATTTTTCAGGACTGCCACTCTCCAGACCAATGCCATCATTTATGCCTGCATTGTTCACGAGAGCATCGATACGCCCGAATTTTTCGGCGGTTCGCTCGACGGCTTCCCGGCAGTTTTCCGGCGATGACAACTCGAGCTCGATCGCATGGCTCTTCGCGCCTGCTTTGCCAAGCTCTGCCTGGAGTTTGCCGCAAGCGTCCTCATCGCGGTCCACGATCACCGGAATCGCGCCCTCTGCGCTGCACGCGCGCGCAATCGCCGCCCCGATTCCCTTCGCGCCGCCCGTGATAAGAACCACCTTGTTGCCGAGATCGAGATCCATTACGCGTTCACCCAAAGGCCGTAAAAGTGAACGGCGTTCGCGCCAAAAATCTTCGCGCGGTCAGTCTCCGGAAAATCGGCCAGGTAATCGACAATGAGCTGTTTCACACGACTGTAAGTTCCCGCAAGAAGGCATACGGGCCAGTCGGAACCAAAGATCAGCCGGTCGGGACCGAACGCGTCAAAGACAACGTCAAGATACGGTCTGAATTCCTCAGAGCGCCATGTCTGCCAGTCCGCCTCCGTGATCATTCCCGAAACTTTGCAGTACACGTTGGGATTTTGCGCGATGGTGCGCATGTGGCCGGCCCATTCCGAAATGCGCGCGCCTTTGATTTCCGGCTTTGCAAGATGGTCGATAATGAATGGCTGCTTCGGAAACCTCTGCGCAAGCTCGATCGCCGCTGGCAATTGCTTCGGATAAATCAGAATGTCGTAGGTGTAGCCGAAGTCCGCGAGCATGCCGATTCCGCGCTGGAAATCCTGGCGTAGCATGAACCGGTCATCCGGCTCGGCCTGGATCACGTGTCGGAATCCGCATAGTTTTTCGAATGGCGCGAAATACTCTAATCGGTCGGCAACAGAGGGCGACCGCAAATCCACCCAGCCGACGACGCCCAGAATGGAGCTGTTTTGCTGGGCCAGATCGAGCAGGAACTCTGTCTCTCTTTCCGACTGATCCGCTTGCACGACGATTGTTCCATCAATTCCGTTGGCCAAAAGTTCCGGCAGTAGATCGGCCGGCCAAAAATCGCGTTTCAGTACGGACATTTCGTCCGTGATCCATCCATCGCGCTGCGCGTCGTATTGCCAGAAATGCTGATGAGCGTCGATTCTCATGAAATCGAAAGAACGCCGTGGAAAAGTTTTGTCAGATTCACTTCGTCACCGAGACTCCGCAGCCTGATTTTTATGTGAATCCCCCGCCCGAGTATCTCCATCCGTCGCGATTTAAAAGCCGTCATTCTGAGGTGCGCGAAGCGAACCGAAGAACCCTCTTGCCCTAAAATACAAAAAATACAAATGCCGTCATCCTGCGCGACTTTCGCGAAGGACCCCTCTTGCTTTTCTCTCTCATCGCCCGGCCTCTTTGCTTCCGCCGCTGTTCCGCTTACTACTTACCACTTGCCACTGACGTCCTCGCCTCACAGCGAAACTCCGCGTTTCCAGGGAATGAAGTCGCGCTGGCCCAGAATTTCCGCCTTCGTATGCATCTCGCCGCTTGCCACACTCACGGCGAGGTCCAGAATCCCCTCGCCCATCTGCTCGATTGTTTTTTCGCCGGACACGACGGCGCCCGCATCAATATCGATAATGTCGCCCATGCGCCGCGCCAAATCCGAATTCGTCGAAATCTTAACCACTGGCGCAATCGGATTTCCAGTCGGTGTGCCAAGGCCTGTCGTAAATAAAACGACGCTTGCTCCCGCACCCACTTGTGCCGTCACGCACTCCACGTCATTGCCCGGAGTGCATTGTAAATTGAGTCCGGGCACCGAAGAATATTCCGGGTAGTCGAGCACGGCGGTAACTGGCGAAGTTCCGCCCTTCTTTTCAGCGCCGGCCGATTTCATTGCATCGGTGATCAAGCCGTCGCGAATATTTCCGGGCGAAGGATTCATATCGAACCCTGAGCCAACGGCTTTCGCGCGTGCCGCATAAGCCTCCATCAACTGCATGAATCGGTCGCTCACATCCTTGCTTGTGCTGCGGTTGATCAAGTCCTGTTCGACACCGCAAAGCTCCGGAAACTCCGAAAGAATCCCGCGGCCGCCGAGCGCCGCAAGCAAATCCGCCGTGTGGCCGATCGCCGGATTCGCGGAAATACCCGAAAATCCGTCCGAGCCGCCGCATTTCAGGCCCAGCACGAGTTTGGAGAGCGGAGCGGGCGCGCGTTCGTTTTTATTCGCCTCGACTAAACCGAGGAAAGTCCTGCGGATGGCTTCGGAGAGCATCGCGAATTCCGAGGCGCTCTGCTGCTGCTCGAAGACGATAAGCGGCTTATTGAAATTCGGGTCGCGCTGCCGTATTTGCTCGCGCAAAATCGCCGTCTGCGAGTGCTGGCATCCCAAGCTGAAAACCGTCGCGCCCGCAACATTCGGATGGTGAAGGTAGCCGGCCAGAAGTCCGCACAGATTGTTCGCATCCTCGCGCGTGCTGCCGCAGCCCGCCTCATGAATCAAAAATTGGATTCCATCGATATTCTTGAAGAGGGACGAGCGCGGCATCGTCCGCTTCTGCTGCTCCAGCGCCGCCGAGCGCTCCTGCGTCTGGTCGATTTTGCCTTCGCGGTAGAGCTGCGCGAGTTGCGCCACTTGCTGCCGGTAGGCCGGAGGCTGTGCGAAGCCCAATTCCTCCTCGAAAGCCTGCTTCATCATCAGAATGTTGCGGTTTTCGCAGAAGACGAGCGGAATCACCAGCCAGTGATTTCGCGTGCCAACCTGACCGTCTGAGCGGTGATAGCCAAGAAAAGTCGCATCGCGCCAGCGCGAAACATCCGGCGCTTGCCAGCGAAATTCTCCCGTTTTCTCGTGGAACGGCGTCGCTTCGTGGCGCAAATTTCGAACGGTGATTACTTCACCGCGACGAATGGGAGCGGAAGCCTTTCCCACCATTACGCCGTACATGATCACCGGCTCGCCCGCCGCCAGATCATGCATAGCAAATTTGTACTTCGCCGGGACGTCCGTGACCAGCTCAATATCGGTTCCGTTCACGCCAACGCGGCTCGACGTTGCGAGATTCTTCAGCGCGATCGCCACATTGTCGCGCGCATCCAGCTTCAATACAGTTTTCGCTTCTGCCATTTCGTGTCCTGAAATTGGGATCGGAGGTCGCCCGTTCCGGCGCACAGTTTACACCCATTGGGTCCGGGCGGAAGCACTTGGACGTAAATAATGTAAACGCTTACAGATTTTAGGGTGCAAAACGGAAGATATGGATTATTCGGCTTCGAGGCGTGTTTCAGTATAGACTATGTATGTAGTAGACAGTCGCCCGTAGTTTCGGATTGACTCGCGAATGGCCTTCTCCGCACATCTTTCTAATCGCAAGTGCCAAGAATTAAAAATCAACGTAACTGCATGAAAACAAAGGAATGGCCCTGCTTCTAATCGCAGTCAAAAACGCGTTTTTTAAAAAGTCTTAGGCTGGCGATCCGAGCTATTTTTTGCCCCGGCCGGCGTCTGGCACGTCGATTCCCAACGCTGTCGCCAAGTCGATCTGGTGATCTTGCTCGTTGATCAAAAGTTCGCGGATCTGCTCGGCCATCGCATATTCCTCAAGGGCCTCACACTGCTTGATGCGCTCCCGGTAATTGCGAACGGTTTCGTTTTCATTATCGAGGTCAAAGCGCAATAGCTCCTCATTCTTCTCGCTCATTTTCACTGGCTTGGGCGTTACGGTCGGTACGCCTCCAAGGTAGTCAATCTGCCGCGAGATCACGAGGGCGTGCTGGAGCTCCTGCTTGGCGTGTTCCTCAAGTTGATCGGCGATATTCATGTACTGCGCGCCCTTGAGCACCTGCGAATACGCCACGTACGCAATGATGGCTTGATATTCCCGCGCCAAGTCTTCGTTAAGCAGTTCGATCAGCCTTTCACGCGTAATGCTGGTTTCGTGCGGTTGCGTTCCCGTTTTCGTGCTGGCCACTTTAGGTCTCCTTGGGCTGGAAATGGATGAAGGGCGCCACGAACACCATAAGCGGTGCCGCGCACACTCGGTATCAGCGTTCTCCTGTATGCGACACCCATGAATCATTTAGACCGTACACGATCTGGCAGTGAGCGCTTAGCCGTAGAACGGGCGTGGCACCATCGTAAACACCTTAAGCAAACGCTCCTGCAATCGATACAGCGGCAGCAGGATTGTTGAAACGTATTGCACGCTTCATGATGCCGATCAGTTGAGCCAGTCCTCCGCGACGCGCAGCCTGCGTCGGCGGCTTGCAATTTGAAAGGTGGAT
>DATNBB010000052.1:0-15290 GCA_035607335.1 Binatia bacterium
AGTTCGAATACGCCGCAAGAAAAACACACTAATGGTGGGGCCGAGGAGCGGCATTCACGGGCACATAGACGAGACTCTGCTGCCCGCCTTGCGTTAGATCGAGCGCGCCGCTCGAACGTCCCATATTGCGAATTTCCGCGAGCCCCTTCTGTGTTGCCAATACGAACGCAGGATTCGGATCATTCGGTGACCATTCGGGCAGCTCGCGGCCAAAATAGAAAGCCAATCCGTAATTCCATGCCCGCGGTAGTTGATAGGTAAAGATCCGGTCGGGATAAGGATCGTTCTTTAAGAATTCCGCGTAGGGTCGCGCCGAATAGCGGCCCTCGACGAGCGGCAACACGGCGATATTCGCCGCCTCCACGCTTCCAACGAGACAAAGGGCGCACAGCCCAATGACCCATCGCGCATTCCTGCGTAGCCCCAAAATTGCCATCGCCGCCGCGGCAGCCAACAGCAGAGCCACTGCAAAGTAGACTCTGCCGGGTGCGGCATTTGTCGTCGCAAAAGGATCGTTCGCGTGCCAGTTAATGCGCCGCAGGTAGAAAAGTCCGGCAATTGCGAGCGCGGCCCACGTAGTCCCCAGTCCCATGGCGATAACTCGCGCAGATTGTCGCGCGCTTTCGAATGCGCGAATACCCGCCACGGCGCACACGAGCGCAGCGGGTGGGATCGCGGGCAAAATGTAGCTCGGCAGTTTCGACTCCGATGCGCTAAAAAATAAAATCGGAAACACCGCCCAGCACGCAAAAAAGAATCCCGGCGAATCGCTCCACGTTTTTTCTCGCCACATCCGCAATCCTTCTTGTGCGGCGGGCCAAAGCAAAATCGTCCACGGCAGCAGCGCCGCCAGAAATATTGGCCCGAAAAACCAGAAGGGCTGTTTGTGCTGAAACATCGGCGTTAGATATCGCTCGAAATTGTGCTGAAGGATGAAGACGCGCAGAAAATCCGGATTGCGTAATGCGCATATCGCGTACCACGGCAGCGCCACGATACAGAACGCCGCAATCGCCGCCGGATGCAAAAGCCGCAGCGCGTCGCGCCAGTGCCGCGTCGCCAATGCCCAGAGCAAAACCGCGCCACCCGCAAGAATCACGGCAGCCGGCCCTTTTGCCAGCGTCCCTACGCCTAAAAAGGCACCTAGAAGTACGAACAGCAGCAATCGCCGTTTTCCGTCAGAGTCCGGTAAGGGCGCTGCTCGCTGCGCCTCTACATGCTCAACGCTTCGGCGGAGCGCCATGGCTTTCCAAAGCAGCTCAGCCACACAAACCATCGCAAGCACAATGCAACTGCTGAACAGCATGTCCGGAGTCGCCGCGCGCGCGAATGCGATTCCTGCCACGCTTGTCGCGAAAATTAGCGGCGCAATCACCGCCGGATTCCTGCTCCAATGTTCATTGCTTCCATAAAAGCGCCGCGCGAGCCAAGCGATCGCCATCGCGCTTGCAAGCGCCGCAAACGCCGAAGGCAGCCGCGCCGCCCACTCAGCTGGAAGATCTAGTCGGAATCCAACGGCCGCCGCCCAATAATAGAGAATAGGCTTCTCAAACCACGGCTGGCCGTAGAGTCGTGGCGTCACCCAATCGCCGGTTCGCGCCATCGCCCGCGCGATCCACACATATCGCGGCTCGTCCGGCCCGGTCAGCCCTATCGCCCCAAGCTGCCCAAACAGACAAATCGCAATCACCAGGCCAACGCACACGGAGGGCAACGGACCGGGTCTCTCAGATTTTTCTCTAAGTTTCAAACCTGATAGTTTAGCACTCGGCGCTCTGGCATCGTGCGGCAGCCTCCCGCATAATGGCTCGCGATGCGCGAATCGCTCGAATATGCCGCCGCTTGGACAGGCCTCAAATTTCTCGGCATTCTGCCGCGCTCCGTGGCCCGTTTCGTAGGAGCGACGAGCGCTGCTGCCGCATATTATCTGCGTCCACCCTTGCGCCGCGCCGCTATCTTCAATCTCCAACTCGCCTTCCCACAGTGGACTGACAAAGAACGCAAGCGTGCCGTTCGCCACATGATCCAGCAGATCGGATGGATGGCCGGCGAATTTTCCCAATTCCCAAAATACACGCGCGCCAATATCGAGCGCACCGTCGCTCTCGATGGCTACGAAAATTTCGATGCGGCCCGCCGGCGTGGCAAGGGCGTGCTCTTTCTCACCGGACATATGAGCGCTTGGGAACTTGCTCCCTTCGCCCAGGCTCTTTACGGCAATCCGTTGCACTTTCTTGTACGGCCGATTGCTAATGCGAAGGTCGATGCCCTGATCAATCGCTACCGCTGTCTTTCCGGTAACCGGCCGATCGAGAAAAATCGCTCCGCGCGAGCCGTTCTCCGTGTCCTTTCCGAAGGCGGCACTGTCGGTGTTCTTTCGGACCACAATACTTCGCTCGAAGAAGGTGTTTTCGTTGATTTCTTCGGCATTCCGGCGTCCACCACGTCCGGTCTCGCGCGCCTTGCGTTGCGAACGGATGCTGCGGTCGTTCCAGGCTTCCTCTCATGGGACCGCGAGCGCCGCAAATATCGCCTGTGCTTCGAACCCGCAGTCGAGCTCTCGCGCAGTTCCGACGAGGAGGCTGACGTGCGCGAAAACACCCAGCGCTTCACGCGCGTAATCGAAGATTATGTCCGTGCGCATCCGGATCAATGGCTTTGGGTTCACAAGCGGTGGAAGACGCGTCCGCCCGGAGAGCAGCCAATCTATTCATTCTAATGCGCACAGAAAAGCTAGTAGTCCGATTCGCCCTAAGCTGGTTCCATTTCGGTTCGAAAGAGGTGAGGAATGACACGCAAAGCCGCTGAGCTCGCCCAATATCTCGGCGTCGAATTGCAAGGTGACCCGAACGCGCCACTCTCGGGCGTCGCAAATCCCGAAGATGCAGGCGCCGAAGATCTGATCTACGCCGACTCGAAGCGCCATTTTAGGCGTATAGAGAGCTCTCGTGCGCTTTGCGTACTTGCGCAGCCGAACACCGTCTCCGCTGGCAAGACCATTCTCAAGACGACGAATCCGAAACTCGCTTTCGCAAAAGCCGCCGCATGGTTGACGCCGTCCCTTTGGCCGAGCGCCTCAATTCATCTCACCGCCGTCGTTGGCACGGGAGTGCAGGTGGCGAAGAGTGCCACAATCGGAGCGTACGTCGTCATAGAAGATGAGGTCGTTATCGGCGAAGAGACGTGGGTTGAGCCTTTCTGTTTTGTTGGGAAGGGAAGCCGTATCGGTGCAAAGTGCCGCTTGCATCCTCATGTGACGCTCTATCCGCAGTCTGTATTGGGAAATCGCGTCGAGTTGCACAGCGGCGTGGTGATTGGCGGCGACGGTTTCGGTTATGTCTTCGGCGACGGCCGCCAATGGAAATTTCCGCAAGTCGGCAAAGTCATCATAGATGATGACGTGGAGATTGGCTCAAACACCACAATTGACCGCGGTTCGCTCGGCTTAACGCACATAAAATCTGACACAAAGATCGATAACCTCGTCCAGGTCGGCCATAACGTAGAAATCGGCGAACACTCGATCCTCGTTTCACAGGTCGGTATCTCCGGCAGCACCAAATTGGGGAAAGGAGTTGTGGTTGCAGGCCAGGCAGGCTTTGGCGATCACGCCATCGTCGAAGACGGTGCCGTAATCGGCGGCCAGGCCGGCATCCTTCCGGGGAAAGTCATTCGCAGCGGCCAAGTCGTTTGGGGCACACCAGCGCGCCCGCTTGAAAAATTCAAGGAACAGCACGCCTGGTTCGCCCGCCTTCCCGAATTAGCCCGCCGCCTCGAAGTGGTTGAAAATGCGGTCAAGAAGTCCCCCGCAAAACCGCGTGACTAAATGAGTTCGGCCATTTTCAGGGCGAATACCCGTCCCGAGGACGAAGCCTAGAGGCATTTTTTGGTTGACCCTCCCGTGAGTACCTAAGATAATGACTCTAACGTAAGTGACTGGATTGTATGGGATTGGGGCCAAGGCCTCAGTCTAAAAACATATTCCGCTTAGGAGGCCGTGCCATCCGGCCCACCCTTTGCAACCGTCTGGGGCGGCGGTTGAGTAGCCCCTGAGAGTGGCTGTTTTGAACGGGCACCTGAGGGAGTCATGACGCCGGAGTCTACACTTCGCGCGGACGCTGGTAATGCCAACGTGTCCGCTTTTGGCACTGCTCCGGCCCGCGCACGGCACTTCCGTGTCGAAGATGCTGTAGAGCGCGGGCTGCGCTGGCTTCTTTCGGCTCAAGCCGAAGACGGTTACTGGTGGGGCGAGCTCGAAGCCGACACCACTCTGGAATCCGACTACATCCCGTATCTTCACGCCTTGGGTAAGCTCGATTCCGAGAAAACCGCCAAATTGGCAAATTACATTCGCCAGCGGCAACTTCCGGATGGCGGATGGCCGCTATTCCCGACTGGCCCAGCCGAATTGAATGCCACCGTAAAAGCTTACGTTGCGCTTCGGCTCGCTGGCGATGCCGCCTCGGCTTCGCATCTCCTCAGGGCAAAGACAAGAATCTACGAGTTGGGCGGCCTTGAGGCGACAAATTCCTACGTCCGCTTCTATCTGGCAATGTTTGGCGCCATCGACTGGAGCTATGCACCCGCAATCGCGCCGGAGCTGATGCTGCTGCCGCTCTGGTTGCCTTTCAATATCTACGAAATGTCGTCTTGGACTCGCGGCATCGTGATTCCCATGACGATCATTTACGCTCTGAAACCAACCTGGCCGTTCCCGAAGGGCATCACGGTCCAGGAGCTTTTCAGGACTCCAGGTGCGAAACCGCCGTCGCTTTGCCGCAACGGTTCGGGAATCTCATGGCGAAACGCATTCATCGCGCTTGATCGAGCGCTGAAGAGCTATGAGCGCCTGCCTTGGAAGCCTTTTCGTAAGACTGCGCTCAATCGCGCCCATAAGTGGATGGTCGACCGGCTCGAACGCGCCGAAGGCCTCGGTACGATCTATCCTGCGATGATGAATTCGATTTACGCTCTGCTCGCCGAAGGAAGCGACACAACGGATCCTTTGGTCTCCCGTGAGGTCGGCTATCTCGAGCGCTACGAAATCGAAGATGACGAGACTCTCCGCGTCCAGCCCTGCATCTCGCCCGTTTGGGATACAGCCATTGCTCTGGTCGCTTTGGAAGAAGCCGGAGTGGATCCCGCGCATCCTTCTCTCGTTAAGGCGGCCCGTTGGCTGGTCGAAAACCAGGTCCTGAGCGGCGGTGACTGGCAGGTGAAGAACCGCAAAGGGGCGCCTGGCGGCTGGGCATTCGAATTTCGCAACGACGACTATCCCGATGTGGATGACACCGCATTTGTTCTCATGGGATTGTGCCGCGTTGCTCTTCCTGAAGAAGAGCGCCTTCGCGGCGCCATTCGTCGCGGTATCGATTGGCTCCTCAGCATGCAGAATCGCGACGGCGGCTGGGGCGCTTTCGACCACGAAAACAATGTGCAATTCCTGAACAATATTCCCTTCGCGGATCACAACGCGATGCTCGATCCCTCCACAGCCGACGTCACGGCGCGTGTCGTCGAGTCCCTTGGCCATATGGGTTGGTCGGCAAATCATCCGGTGGTCGAGCGCGCTCGCAAGTTTCTCGATAAGGATCAGAGTTCGGACGGCTCGTGGTTCGGCCGCTGGGGCGTGAACTATATTTACGGTACAAGCGGCGTTTTGCGCGCGCTCGAACAGATCGGACTTTCCGGCACAGATCAGTGCAAGCGCGCAGTGGACTGGCTGCGCTCCGTACAAAATCCCGACGGCGGTTTTGGCGAAACCGCCGCTTCATACGACGACGTTGCGCTCAAAGCGAAAGGCGCGAGCACCCCGTCGCAAACCGCCTGGGGGCTGATTGGCCTGCTTGCCGTTGTTGGGCCAAACGACCCGGCTGTCGAACGCGCAGTCGCTTGGCTTGCCGAACACCAGAATGGTGACGGTAGCTGGGACGAAAGTGAATTCACGGGTACAGGTTTCCCGAGTGTGTTCTACCTTAAATACCACCTATACCGTAACTCGTTTCCGCTATACGCGCTTGCGCGCTACGACAATCTACGTAAGCAACGCCGGAGATTTCTTGCCGTGCAGCTTCCTTCGAGCGACTTCGATCATCGAAAATAGTATTGGAGACAGAGGATGAGAGTTCCTTTAAGCATGACCACAAGCATGGCGGGTTATCTCGCTAAGAAGGGCATGAGCGATAAGAAGTTCTCGCTTGTGATGATGCTTGAGCCGCTGCACACCTGTAATCTCACGTGCACGGGTTGCGGACGCATTCGCGAATATAAGTCCACTATCAATGAGATTCTCAGCGTCGAAGAGTGCATGAAGGCCGTCGATGAGTGCGGCACGCCCATCGTTTCCATCTGCGGCGGCGAGCCGCTGATCTATCCGGAGATCGGGCGGCTCACCAGCGAGATCCTCGCTCGCAAAAAGCACATTTATCTCTGCACCAACGGCATGTTCATCCGCAAACGCCTGCACGAATTCAAGCCGACTTCGCGCTTCTTCTTTAACGTGCACCTCGATGGCCTCGAAAAAACGCACGATATCTGTGTCGAACGCGACGGCGTGTTCCGCGAAGCAATCGAAGGCATTAAGGCCGCCAAAGCTGCGGGTTTTTTGGTCGCTTCGAACACGACGATCTACAAAGAGACGGACATTGAAGAAATCGCTGAGCTTCTTGCGTATCTGCAAACGCTCGGAGTCGATGGCCACATGATTTCTCCCGCGTACTCCTACGCCGCCGTCATGACGAAGGAAATCTTCATGTCGCGGGAAGAAATTCGCGAGAAATTCCGGCAGGCGAGCGCGCTTCTCGAGCGCTACAACATCGTCACCTCGCCGATTTACATGGAATATCTCCGTGGCGAACGCGAGTTGATGTGCACTGCCTGGGGCAATCCCACTTACAATCCGCGCGGCTGGAAGGGCCCGTGTTATCTGATGACGGACACGCACTATAAGACCTACGACGAGTTGCTGGAAAAGACTCCGTGGGAAAAATACGGCCGTGGGCGCGACCCCCGTTGCGAGGATTGCATGGTCCATGCGGGATACGAAGCATCGGCTGTGCTCGGCGGCAACAAAAAATTCGGCGATACCTGGAAGATGCTTAAGTGGACCCTTTCCGGCAGGATGGGCGGCATTCTAAAAGACGGTTCGTCCAAACAAGGCAATGGTCGCAAGCCAGGCAACGGTCACGCTGTAGGACACGCGTCGGCTCATGTTCCTCCTCCCAAGCAGGAGAACGAGGCCTTCCGCATTTTATGAACGTTCTTGTAACGGGTGCCACCGGGTTCGTGGGAAGCCACGTAGCCCGGCAACTCGTTGAATCCGGTCACTCTGTCCGCGTACTGGTGCGCGTGGGTGGCAATCCGCTCTTGATCCAGGATCTTCCGGTTGAACGCTGCGAAGGCGACCTCCGCGATATTCTTTCGCTCGGACGCGCAATGAAGGGAATTCGCCGCGTCTTTCACGTCGCCGCCGACTACCGCCTGTGGTCGCGCAATCCCCAGGAAATTTACCAGAGCAACGTCGAAGGCACGCGCAGCCTGTTCGAAGCGGCGCGTCAGAACGGCGTGGAACGCATCGTTTACACCAGCACCGTGGCGACAATGGCTGTGCCGACGCCGGACGGTGCGCTGCCGAATGAGGAAACGCACGCCACGCTCGACCAAATGGTCGGTCATTACAAGCGCTCCAAGTTCATGGCCGAACTAGAGGCGATCAAGGCCGCCGCCGATGGCCTGCCGGTAGTAATCGTGAATCCGACCACGCCTGTGGGACCTGGCGACTGGAAGCCCACCCCAACCGGCCGCATCATTGTCGATTTTCTGAACGGCAAAATGCCGGCCTACGTCGATACCGGCCTGAATATCGCCGCCGTTGAAGACATTGCCGCCGGCCACCTCTTGGCTGCAGAGAAGGGCCGCATTGGCGAACGCTACCTGCTCGGCGCCCGCAATATGACGCTGAAACAGATACTTGATACCCTTGCGACGATCACCGGTCGCCCTGCGCCGCGCGTCCGTCTTCCGCACGTTGTCGCAGTTGCCGCTGCGCATGCGAGTGAGTTATACGCGCGCTTCACAGGTGGCGAGCCGCAAATTCCGCTGGAAGGTGCGAAGATGTCGCGCCATCGCATGTTCGTCGCCAGCGACAAAGCCGCACGCGAACTCGGCTACACGCCCGGTCCGGTCGAGCCGGCATTCGAACGTGCCGTAAGCTGGTATCAAAATCATGGCTACATAGCCGATGCGCAAAGCGCGAGGCCCATAGCTCGCCCGCACGCTGCGTAGCGTCCGTTACGTGCGGAATCCATGAGAATTCTTGTCGCCTATGCAGTTGAGCCTGAATTCGATCCCTGGCGAAAGCTGCGCAAATTTAGCGTATCTAACGCCGGCGATTTCACGATTCGCCGGACGCAGATCGCCGGTGCGGACGTCGACTTTGTGATAAGCGGCATGGGACCGGGGCGTGCGACCCGCGCGATGGAAGCTGTTACATCGGCGGAATACTCAGCGGTTGTCGCCGCAGGTCTGGCCGGATCGCTGCGCCCGGAACTCGGAATCGGCAACATCGTAATTCCGAATGCGGTTTGCGGCACCAGCGAGCACTCCGCCCAGCTCATTTGTGACGCAGCCTTATGCGCCGAAGGTGTTTCAGCGGGTGGCAAATTCATAGAGACGCTTGTTTCATCTGAGAGTATCGCGACGACTGTCGAGGAAAAGCATCGCCTCGGCAAAGGAGCCGACGCAGTAGATATGGAAAGCTTCAGCGTTCTCGCATCGGCGCAGCGCCTCAAAATTCCAGCTGTTGCGATTCGAGCTATTTCGGACCGGCACGATCAGGCGCTGCCGCTAGACCTGAGCACGACGGTCGACGAACGCGGCCAGGTTTCCATTGGGCGCGTGCTGAAACTCGCCGCCGGAAAACCGGGGCAAATCGCATCCCTGATGAAGTTGGGCCGCGACAGCAAGGCAGCTGCCGAAGCGCTTTCGCATTTTCTTGATGCATACATAGAGCGGCTCTCGCGCGCCGCGCATCTGGCACGCAGCAGCGCCTAAGGGTACAAGGAAGACGGTACTTGCAAAGCGACGTAAGGTTACTAAGATGTATTGGGGGCCTCGACTTATCTCCCGACTCCTTCAAGCGCATTGCAATTTGGGAAGCGTTCGCCGGATTCGATGGGTTGCAATCGATAATTGGGTATAATTGGATTCACAAGCGGTTCTTAGGGAAGCAGCGAGCTCGGCCACTGGGATTTCATAGACAACTTATTCGCATTCATTCTCGAGATGAGTCATCTTAGCGCACAGGTCGATAGCGTCGATCCCAACGACTCCGGTTTAGGATTGATGCGCGCGGGTGTCTACCGCGGTAAAGATCGCGTAGTTGTCGAAACGGTGCCCATCCCCGAGATCGGCCCCGGCGAAGTCCTCTTTCGCGTGGCCGCCTGCGGCATCTGTGGCACAGACATCAAGAAGATTCGCTATGGTTTCGTCCCGCCTCCGCAAATCTTAGGACACGAACTAGCCGGCACGATCGTTTCCGTCGGTGTCGGTGTGAACAAGTTCAGGCCGGGCGACCGCATCGTCAGCTTTCACCATATCCCTTGCAGTGATTGCTTTTACTGTGAGCGAAAGCTCTTTTCCCAATGCGCCACATTCAAGCGCACGGGCTTAACCGCCGGCACGGGCGATCCCAATGGCGGCGGCTTCGCGCAATATGTTCGCGCAATGCCCTGGATCGTCGAGCGCGGCATGATCGCGGTGCCTGACAACGTCACTTTTGAAGAAGCCACATTTGTCGAGCCCGTGAATACTTGCCTGCGCGCCGTTCGCAAGGCTCGCGTGGCGCCGGGTGAGACGGCGCTGGTGATCGGGCAGGGTCCCATCGGCATGCTGCTCATGCTGCTGGCCCGGTATGAAGGGGCGCAGGTCTTCGCAAGCGATCCGATGGCAAACCGTCGCGCAGCCAGCGAACGTTTTGGCGCGCTGCAATGCTTCGATCCAAACGCCGTGAACCTGCGCGAAGAGATGCTGCGTCGCACGGAAAACCGCGGAGCTGACGTTGTGCTTCTCGCCGCTCCAATGCCGGCTCTCGTGGACCAAGCGCTTTCCATTCTGCGCCCCGGCGGCCGCGTCCTCCTTTTTGCGCACAACGACCCTGTCCTGCGAATCGAATTTCAGGCTTCCGCAATTGGAATTGAGGAGAAAGAAGTTCTCGGTGCGTACAGTGCTTCGGTGGATGATCAGGCCGAGTCGGCGGCTATCGTGTTTGGCCGGAAGCTTCCTCTGCGCGATTTGATTTCGCACCGCTTCCCCCTTGAGCGAATCGCGGAAGCTATCGAGCTCGCGGCGCATCCAACTGAAAGTACATTGAAAGTCGTGATTGCGCACCAATGAGTGTGAAATGAGCGCCAAAGCATCCATCAAGACAATCGAAGAAGCGCCGCAGAGCACAATCGGCCTCGACTTGATGACCGCCGCCGTCCTCCACGGGCGCGAGGACATGCGCATCGAGCGTGTTCCCGTTCCGCAGATTGCGGAGGACGAGGTTCTCGTTCGCGTTGGCGTAGCGCTTACTGACGGCACCGATCTGAAGGTTTGGAAGCAGGGCTTCCACGCGCGCATGATCACGCCGCCGGCCGTTTTCGGTCACGAATTGGCCGGGACCATCGCCGCCATCGGCAGCGCGGTTCCTCACGGCGTCCGCGTGGGCCAGCGCGTGGTGCCGGCGAACTCTGCGCCTTGTGAACAGTGTTTCTATTGCCGGAAAGGGAAGACCAACCTCTGCGAAGATCTTCTCTTCAATAACGGTGCGTACGCCGAGTACATCCGCATTCCGGGCCGCATCGTCCGCCAGAATATGCTCGAGATTCCAGACCACGTCTCTTTTCAGGATGCGGCGCTTGCGGAGCCGCTCGCCTGTGTCCTGCGCGGAATTCATGAGACGGGTATTCAGCCGGGCGACACTGTGGCCGTGATCGGCTGCGGCCCCATCGGATTGAAATTCATCCGCCTACTCTCACAACGCAAGACTTCCGTCATCGCCGTTGCGCGGCGGAAAAGCCAATTGGATCTTGCCGTCCAAATGGGCGCCGCACATGTGGTCGATGCGTCCAAAGTGGATGATCCCGCCGAAGCCGTGCGCGCGTTCACGGAGAAATCGCGCGGCACGGACTCCGTCATCGAGGCGGCAGGCCAGCCCACCACATGGGAATGGGCGATGCAGATGGCGCGCAAGGGCGGCACCGTAAACCTTTTTGCCGGTTGCGCGAAAGGCGTCGAGGTCAAGGTTGATCCCTGGGCTCTGCACTACTCGGAGATCACCGTGAAATCCACGTTTCATCACACGCCGCGCTTTATGCGCAAGGCGCTCGATGCCATTGCGCGCGGCGAGATTCGCGCGTCGGACCTGATCACCGGCAAGGCGCCGCTTTCGAGCCTCCCAAGGATCTTTGAGCAAATGAAGGAACGGAACGGCCAGCTCAAGACTGCGATCGTTCCGTAAAATCTCCGTTCGTCCGACGAGAATGCTTCCCACGCCGGAACTCGAAATCGCGAAGAACCTCCCGCCCGAAGGCTGCGGCGCCGAAGAGGCTCAACGCTACACGCGATGGCTCGCCACGCATCACTACGAAAATTTCAATGTGGTCTCGTGGCTCTTGCCGAAGCACCTGCACCAGCATTTTTACAATCTATATGCCTATTGCCGCTGGTCGGACGACTTGGGCGACGAAGTTCCCGATGCGGCGCGCGCGTTGAAACTTCTCGATGCCTGGGAAGAGGAGCTTCGCACGATCTACATGCGCGGCGCAGGTCCGGCGCATCCCGTGCTAATCGCTCTTCGAGAAACGATTCGCGCTAAGCAAATTCCAATCGAGCCCTTCAGCGATTTGCTCCGCGCATTTCGCCAGGACCAGACTGTCCACCGCTATACGAGCTGGGAAGGCGTCTACGATTACTGTGTTTATTCTGCAAATCCCGTCGGCCGCCTTGTCCTTTATCTCTGCGGCTATCGCGATGAGGAACGCCAGCGCCTCTCGGACTTCACCTGCACGGCTCTGCAACTCGCGAATTTCTGGCAGGATGTCTCGCGCGATTTGGAAAAAGGCCGCATCTATATCCCGACGAGCGAGCTGGCTGCCTACGGACTCACCGAAAACGAAATCGTCGCGCGCAAATTCGATGAGCGATACGTCTCATTGATGAAATCGCTCATCGAGCGCACCCGCGAACTCTTCGGTTTCGGCCTTCCGCTTGCCCAGCGTGTTGACTCCCATTTGCGTGTCGATATTGAGTTGTTCAGCCGTGGCGGTCTCGCGATTCTCGATGCAATCGAACGCTCCGGTTATGACACGCTGAATCATCGCCCTGCGCTTTCAAAAGCCACAAAGTTGAAATTGGTCGGCGGCGCTTTAGCCGGGAAGATGTTCGCCGCGCCTCCAAAGGAATCGTCGGCTGCGGCCAGCGTCGCTATCGAAACGTCAGCCCAACAGGTTTCCCGCGGAAGAGATTCCGAAGTCCGTATTGCGGAGTCATATGCCGAATGCAATCGCATCGCCCGTGCTTCAAAAAGCAGCTTCTATCTCGCGTTTTTCGGTCTGCCCAAGCCCAAGCGCAACGCGCTCTGCGCTCTCTACGCCTTCATGCGCCTCGTCGATGACGTCTCCGATGATCCCGGCGGCCTCGATGCCAAGCGTGCCGGTCTCGCGCGCTGGCGCGCGCTGCTCGACGAAGCTACATCAGGACGCACGAGCGGCCACGCAATCTTGCCGGCGTTGGCCGACACCATGTCGCGCTACGAGATGCCGTCCCGGTACTTCCATGACCTGATCCTCGGCGCTGAAATGGATCTCACCATAAACTCCTACGCGACTTTCGACCGCCTTTCGGAGTATTGTTATCGTGTAGCGGGGACGGTAGGCCTCACCTGCCTTCACGTTTTCGGATTTCGCGACCCGCATGCGCCCGATCTTGCAGAACGCCTCGGGCTCGCGTTCCAATTGACGAACATTATTCGCGATGTGCGCAGCGACTTCGAAATGGGCCGCGTGTATCTCCCCGAAGAGGATCTCGCGCGGTTCGGTTGCCGCGCCGAAGATTTGCATGGCCCGCTGACGCCCGCGCTTCGCGACCTGCTCACTTTTGAAGCCGATCGCGCGTGGCGGCTCTATGCGGAGGGCGCGCCGCTCGTTCACATGGTGAATTCCGAAAGCCGCGCCACGCTTTGGGCGTTGGTTCGCACCTACAGCACGTTGCTTGCTCGAATCGAAGAACATGGTTTCGATGTTTTCTCATCCCGCGTCTCGCTCTCGAGTGCGGAAAAAATTCAATATCTCGTCGTGGCGGGAATGAGTGGCTGGTGGAAAAGCGATGCCCTCGCAAAGCGTTCTGGTGATCGGCGGCGGTCTGGCCGGGATGTCCTGCGCCGTCGCGCTGGCTGAATCTGGACTTCGCGTCCGATTGTTTGAAAAAAAGCCGCATCTTGGAGGCCGTGCTACCTCCTACACTCTGCCTGACGGCAGCGAAGTCGATAATTGCCAGCACCTGACGCTCGGTTGCTGCACAAATCTCGCCGATTTTTTCCATCGTGTCGGCGCGGACAAAAAGATTCGCACGTACGACCGGATGTACCTGATGGACGGCCGCGGCGCGCGAGGCACAATGAAATCCGGAATCTTGCCGCCGCCGCTGCACATGGCGCCCTCGATGATGTTTTTCGGTGCGCTTTCAACCGCTGATAAGCGCGGCATTTCTCGTGCGCTGATGACGATCGCACGAGCGGCTGGCTCGCCGCCGGGCATCGAAGGCATCACGATGCTCCAATGGCTCGAGCGCATGCGGCAGACGCCGGCGGCCATTGCAAAGTTTTGGCGTGTCGTGCTCGTTAGCGCTCTCGATGAAGAACTCGACCGCGCCGAAGCGCGCTACGGAATCGACGTTTTCTGGAAGACATTCTTGGCAAATCGCGAGGGATCGTTAATCGGGCTCCCATCGGTGCCGCTTGCCGAACTTTACCGGGGCTGCGCCGAATCGATCGCCCAGCAGGGCGGGGAAGTGAGACTCCGGGCGGGGGTCCGCGAAGTTCACATACAGAATGGCCATTTCGCTGGTGCCGTTATGGAAGATGGCAGCGACGAAAATGCAGATGCGTGCGTCGCCGCGGTGCCGTATGATGCCTTGCCGTTGCTGCTGCCGAAAGCGATGTCCGAAGACGGCGGTCCGCTCGCGGGCTTGCGCAGCCTGCGCACTTCACCCATTACGAGCGTGCATCTGTGGTACGACCGCCCGGTGATGGAAAGCCCATATCTGGCGCTCATCGATTACACATCGCAATGGATTTTTAACAAGACTCGTCTGTATCAGGGGCAAGCGAGGAACGGCGATATACCGGTCTCGCAAAAAAATGAAAATAGTCAGTACCTGCAAATCGTGATCAGCGCGTCTTATGATCTGGTTCAACGCAGCCGGCAGGAGATCGTCGACCTGTGCTGCGCCGAACTGGCGAAGGTTCTTCCGAAGACCCGCACGGCCAAGCTGCTCAAGTCGACGGTAATCAAGGAAGTCCGCGCTACGTTTTCGCCCATGCCCGGTGTCGACCGGTTTCGTCCCGCGCAGGAATCTGGGATCGCGAATCTCTATTTTGCCGGCGATTTCACGCGCACCGGATGGCCCTCCACGATGGAGGGAGCCGTGCGCAGCGGCTATCTTGCCGCCGAAGCCCTACTCGCGTCGTTTGGTCGGCCGCGAAAATTTGTTCAGCCCGATCTCCCGCTCGAAGGCTTCTCAAAGCGGTGGGCCAAGCGCAGCGGCCGCCTTTAGGCGGCCGGTTTGTGGCACAGCCACTCCTGGCTGTGTGCTTTTGGATTGCTGTTGAATTTGCTCTTGTAGCGGCCACCGTCCTGCTCTGAGCACGCGAAGGGTGCCCGCACATTTTGCAGGCGTTTCTCGGTGGGCCTTTTGTGTCTTTGTGGCACCGGCTCTACCGCCGCTGCACCGTCGGCGAGCTTTGAGATTTAGATGTAGCGCCGCGGCTTCAATCGCGGCATTTGAAATGCGGCACTTTGAAACGCGTGGCGCAAAGGCAGGCACATCCTGCCACGGTTTCACCGAGTGGAGGTCTAAATGGAGCGGAAGTACAAACAAAGAGGATATGAAGACCGCGACAGCCGCGATTCGCGCGACAAGAAACGCGAGCACACCGAACGTCCGCCCGAGCCGCGTCCCAAACACGATATGCTCGGCCCGCGCACCCCGCGCATGGTCGGCACCGTCACGCGTGCCCGCTGCTCAAGCTG
>DATNBB010000060.1:0-2933 GCA_035607335.1 Binatia bacterium
ATTCCGGTAAACGAACGGGTTAATTTCCAGTTCCGCGCCGAAGCGTTCAACGTGTTCAACCATCCCATCTGGAGCGCGCCGAGCTTCGATCCGACGAGCTCAACTTTTGGGAAGGTAACCAGCAAGACCAGCGAACGCAACATGCAGCTCTCGCTTAGGTTGCAATTCTAGCGAGGATTGCCAGAGAACTAGGCTGAATCGGAAGGCGCGATTCGCAGGCGAAATGCCAAGCGAATCGCGCCTTTTGTTTTGCGTCACTCATTCCGCAGAGCCTGCATCGGGTCTAAGCGCGCGGCACGCCGCGCCGGAATCGCACTGGCGGCAATGCCAATCGCGGTAAGTATCAGGACCGCCGCCGCAATCGTGACCGGATCGCGTGGCTTCAGCCCAAATAGCAATGAACTCGCCGTTTTGCTCCCGGCCAACGTCAACACGATTCCGGCCGCCACGCCGATCGCAATCACGACGGAAACTTCCCGGATGATCAACTGCACGATGCCCGAAGGCTGAGCACCAAGCGCCATGCGAATGCCGATTTCGTTGGTCCGTTGCGCCACGGTATAGGAAATCACGCCGTAGAGGCCGATCGCAGCCAGCAAGATCGCGAGGCCGCCGAAAAATCCGCAGAGAGTGGCCATCAATTCATCCTGCACAAGCGATTCGCGAATCTGAGTCCGCAGCACCCTGAACTCGATAGCGATCTCGGGATTCACGGCTGCCATCGCATCCCTCAACGACGGCAGCAGGCCGGCCATGCCAGTGCCAGATCGAATCAAAAACGTGACGCGGGTTCCGGGATCCTCTTGCTGCGTACGCGGGAAATACATCACCGGCACGAATGGCCTGTGCATGTCGTTGTACGTGGAATCCTTCACGACGCCCACCACGCTGTAATACGGCTCGGGCTTGCCGGGGCTTTCCCATTTGCGAAATTGCTGCCCAACGGCCTGCTGTTTCGGATCGAGGAACTTCTTCACGAACGCCTGATTCACGATAGCCACTTTGGGCGCCGCGGCGGAATCGTTTTCATTAAAATCGCGTCCCGCGAGAATCGGCGTCTGCATGGTGGCGAAATAGCCTGGGCTGATGTAGTCGAGCCAGGCGGAGTCCTTGGTCGGAGTTCCGTCCTTTCCGAGAATGCCATCGTTGCTGCTGTTTCCGTTCACGGGAGAACGGTTTGATGCCGCAACAGCCGCAACTCCTGGAATCGCGCGGATACGATCGAGCAGATCGCGGTTGAAGGGAACGCGTTGCGCGGCGGGCAGATTGAGGCGCTGGAACACAGTGTTCATCACGAGCACGCCGTCCTGTTGGAAACCCGGATCGCGCGTCAGCAAATTTCGCAGGCTGCGAGCGAATAATAACGCGCCCGCAACCAACACGAGCGACAGCGCCACCTGCGACGCCACCAGGATGCGCTGCAGCCGAAAGCGCTCGCGGCCGGCCGTCATTCCGCGACCGCCCGTCTTCAGCACTGAACCCGGCGGCACGCGTCCTGCGCGCAATGCGGGCACAAGTCCAAAGAGAATCGTCGTCAGGATTGCAAGCGCCGCAGCGAAGCCCAAAACGCGCCAATCGGTGGGCATATCGAGAAAGATCGGATCGTTCGGCTTGCTCAAGAGCGCGATGAGCGCGCGGCTTAACACGGCTGCGAGCAATGCGCCGCAGACCGCACCTGCAATCGCCAGCAGCGCGCATTCGGAAAGCAGCTGCCCGGTCAATCGCTGTCGCGAAGCGCCCAACGCGAGCCGCACCGCGATCTCGCGCTCCCTGGTGCTGGCGCGCGCGAGCATCAAATTCGCCAGATTCGCGCACGCGATCAGCAGCACCAATCCCGAAAGCCCCAGCAGCAGCCACAATGGCGTCGAAGACTGCTCGCGCAAGTTCGAGAAGCCATTCGCGGCGGGAAGCGCCTGCAGCTTATATTGCAAATAATGCTTTACGCCGTCCGCGTCATATTGCGGCGGGATCGTCTCGTTGAGTACCGCCGGCATCACGACATTTAGCTGCGCCGTGGCGCGCTTCAGGTCCCATCCGGGCTTTAGCCGCCCCACCATCGCGAGCCACCAACTTTCACGCGGACGCTGTCCCGTAATGCGGCTGTATTCGCCGCCCATAATCGGCTCGGCGCACACGGGCACAGCTACGTCGAATTGGTCACCGATGGAGACGCCGTAGAAGCTCGGCGGAGTGACGCCGAGAATCGGAAACGTATGCCCCTCGAGCGAGATCGTTTTGCCGACTGCGTTCGCTTCCCCGCCGTATCGGCGTTGCCAAAATGAATAACTGAGATCGACGCCGCCCGCGCAGCCTTTTTGATCGTCCGCATCGGAGATCAGGCGGCCCAGCGTCGGCTTCACGCCGAGCGCCGTGAAAAATTCCCCGCTCACCCAGATCGCTTGCGCGATGTCGACTTGGCCACCGGTCGCCAGATTCATCCCTTGGCTGCCCCACACGCCAATCGACGAAAACGCCTGCTGCCTCTGCTGAATCTGCTGCCACATCGGGAAACTGAAGTCAGAATACGGGCCGCTGAAATTCCCCTGGCCCCAGGAGTTGCGATCGAGATGAATGATGGCGAGCGTTGCAGGGTCCTGCACCGGCAGCGTGCGCAGCCGTACCGCATCGATCAACTGGAAGATTGCCGCGTTCGCGCCGATGCCCAGCGCCAGCGTCAACACCGCCACCGCCGCAAAGCCGGTCGACTTCGCCAGCATCCGCAGGCCATAACGCAAGTCCTGGATCAATGCGCTCATCTCATCCTCCTGCTAATCCTTACGCAATTGGGGCGTAGAACGTTCCCTGGCGAAGGCGCTTCGCCCTAAGTGCTCCATGCGTTCGGTCGCCGGTATGTTACACCGTGTAACAGATAGCGTGTCAATGAGATTTGCGCGCGTGGCACCTCCTGGGCTATACAGTTTTTTAGAGGGCGG
>DATNBB010000085.1:0-23073 GCA_035607335.1 Binatia bacterium
CAATTGCCACGCGAAGATGCGGAGCTCAGCGGGATCGTCGGAAAGAAATCCGTTGACGCCATTGCGAATGGGGGAAGTGGGATGACAGTTTCCCAGAACGGGCAAACCGGCAGCCATAGCTTCGAGCGTGGCCATGTTGTAGCCGTCTTCCAACGACGGTTCGGCGGTATGAACAAAGAAGCGATGCCGCCTGAATATTTCCTTTAAATTGTTCCAATCGCGCGCGGGATTTACGGCGGGCATGTCGTCATTACGCCCTACGAGAGTGAGGGGCAATCCGCCGAACGCTTTTTCGTGAAAGTCCCATTTCAGCGTATGTAGCTTGCCACGAATCTGATTCGCTACTCGCAATCCACGGGCAAGGTCTCCCGAATGCGACGGATAATCGGCAGGATCGGCGGAGAGCGGAACGACGTCTTCATCGAGTCCCCACGAGCGCCCCTTCAAATGCGAAACCGCCACGACGTGCGCTCCGATCATGCGCACGTATTGCGAAAGGGCACGGCGCAGATCGTCAGGAGGTGTCGTCGTCTGCTGATCGAAAATCATTCCGCCGAGCGTGCCGTGGATGATGCAATCGTATTGTTCGCACGCCGCAAGAACATCCGACAGCCGAACGCAGCGCGCATTTGCGGGGACGGGACGCATTGACGTGTCCCAGTGGCGTGTGGCGCGGCCCGCCAAGCCGACGATGATATCCAGCGGGCGATTGACTGCGCGAAGCTGATATACCCAAGCTTCATGGCAATCGAAAACCAGAAGACGCCCATTCGATCGCAGTTCGTTCATGTAAAAGCGCAGCAATAAATCGGCGAAGCTGCAAACTAGTTAAAGGGGAAAGTGGGTTGCGCCGGTTGGCGCGGAGGGAAACCCAACGAAGCGACTATAGCACGAGTTTCCGTGCAGGTGCGGAACTCGAGAGCAGGGTATTAAATTAGAATTACGAATTCAAGCGCCTGATTAATTCCTGCAGACGAGCCCTATCGGCGACGCCCATTTGCGCGAACTCCACACCCATTCCTCGGCCGGCGTTGGAATAGCGAACGATTCCTTCAATGCGCATCTCTCCTTCAGGGAGCGAGAATAAGAGCTGAATTGGCGAGCCTTTCGACAAAGGAGCATTCGTCGAAATAAACACGCCGCCAGCGCTGAGATCGCGAACACGCGAGACAACGGGCGCTCCATCCGTGCGCCACGCAACCCAAACGCCTTTTACGATTGCGACGCGTGGATTGCAGCGATTCTCGGGCCCTTGTCGTTTCGTTTGCATCTAGGTGAGGCGGCTCCCAAGTGCCGTGTCTTATAGATTCTTTACGCTATTCCTCTGCAAAGTGTGCTTTAACGATGAGTGAAATATAGCCGCATTGCACCTTGTCGTAAAGAATGCACGGCTGCATAAACGCGAACTGTAGGAAAGCGCGCACGAGTAGTACCTTCGTAACATTGACCGAGACGGGGCTAAACCTTACTTTCACTAGCGACAATTCGGAAAGCTCTGGTCAGAGCGAGCCACGGCCAGAGGGAGCGGAGGTGTGTACTCTTTCGACACACTCCAGGATTTTTCCCTCTTGACTGGCAATAAACCGCTATAGACTCCCTGCGACGGTCAACCCGTCCCAGAGGGGTTCTATGAACAGGTGGTTTGTTTCTTGCGGTTTGGCGCTGTTAGTACTGACTAGTTCCATGGCGTTGAAAATGGCTTCGTTGCCGGTTCCTCCGCCAACGCCCGGCTTAGTGGCATCTTTGCCGGTACCGCCGCCGACGCCAGGTTTAGCATCTCTGCCTGTGCCGCCGCCGACACCTGGATTGCGGTAATTAGCGTCAGGGAACTGCCAGAGCTTTAGAACGGACGTAACTAGGGTGTCTGGCGCGTTCCAATACATTATTTCACTGGTAGGTTTCCTCGCGGAGATCGCAGTGGTGGTGTGCGTCTGCAAGCCGAAAAACTTCAGGCGCTATCTTCCGCTCGGTTTTTATATGCTCTGCGGGGCTGTAGCTACTTGTGCGCTTTATTTCTCCTTAGTAAAGTTCGGATCCAGTTCAGCCACATACCGCTTCCTTTACTTCTATTCAGACAGCACCATGATGTTGGCTGTTTATTGGGTCATCATTCGCTTTTACCTGCAGGTGTTCCAAGAGATGGGCATCAGCGGATACATTCGCCGCGCGGCGGTTGTTTTGCTCGGTTGCACAGCACTGTTTTCCTACGGAGTCGTTCACGAAAACCGCTACCACCTGACGATTCAATTTGCCGTGGAGCTTTGCCAGAACTTATATTTCGTCGGAGTGGTCCTGATTTATTTATTGTGGGGCGCGGTCGTCAAGCTCAAGGAGACCCGCAGCCGACTGGCGCAGTTTGTCCTGGCGCTTGGAATCTACTTCAGCGCTACGGCGGCAGCGTATGCGCTTAGAACCCTCTTTCATGGTCTCGAAGACAACCTGATTTTGATGTGGATACCATCCGTGATGGGATTGTGGTTACCTGTGGCGTGGACGTATACGTTCGTCAAAGTTCCGGAAGAGAGCCGGGTCGTGCCGGCACTTTTGGAAGCAAAGGCGGCCGCATGATTGCTTCTCTCATCTGTGTGATTTCCGGGGCTGCGCTGTTTCAGCTAATGGCCGCGTATTGCCGTTCGATCCTGGCATCAAGCCGCCGCGTGGAGCTTTCAGAACGCGTCCGCGAAGTGGGCGGGTTCCGAGGCGACAGCGTGGGCGTGGGCGATTTTGGTCGCCTGCTGCAACTTGTGAGGCTCTGCCCACAGCGGACTGACGACCAGGCGGACATTCGCGCCGTCGGTGCCTATTACGGCGCGCTGCGCATTTTGAACCGTGCGAGTGGCGCCTTCGTGCCGCGCATCGCAGCGTGGGCCAATCGCGAATGCGAGAAATGCTCGTATTTTGCAGCCGTCGCGCTGGACCGCCGCATTTCTTACAGCCGCGATCTCTTCTTCCAGCAGCTCGGAAGCCGCGCATAAAAACTTCCGCTTTTCTCCTTTCTGACTACGGACGGTCACGTGACCGTCTGCTGCGCTTTGGGCGGTTCCGGGTGGCATAATACTCGTCACAGATGAAACCCAACCTGGAACAAACGCTGGTGCAGGCCATCGATTCGTCGGGGCTAATCGCGCCCGGCGATCGCGTAGGCGTGGCGGTATCGGGCGGCGCGGATTCTGTAGCGTTACTGAACCTACTGGACGCGGCGCGCTCCCACTTGGGGATAGCTCTTGTCGTGGTGCATTTCGATCATTGCCTCCGGGGAGAGTCTGCGGAAGACGCGCGCTTCGTCGAGAACTTAGCGCGGTCACGCCGGCTGACTTTCATCGGCGAACGCACACACGTCGCTGAAATCGCTGCGCTTGAGAAGCGAAACCTTGAGGATGCAGCGCGGCGCCTGCGTTACGAATTCTTCGCCCGCGTGGTTCAGCAAGGCCACGCGACGAAGATCGCCGTGGCACATACGATGGACGACCAGGCAGAAACCGTTGTTGCACGGTTGTTGCGGGGAACGGGACCGTCCGGACTAGCAGGAATTTATCCGAGCGTGGAAACGGTCATACGGCCGCTTCTCGGAATTCGCCGCGCCGTCTTGCGCGACTACTTGCGCATGATCAAGCAAGAATGGTGCGAAGACAGGACAAATCTGGACACCACGCGGCAGCGGGCTCGAATTCGCGCGAGGCTGTTGCCTTTGCTCGAGCGGGATTTTTCCGCTCATGCCGTGGAGCATTTGGCTAACCTGGCGAAGTTGTCACGCGAAGAGGAGAACTTTTGGGCTGCTCTGGTTGACGACCGATTCTCCACGCTCGCAACACGCAAGGGATCAGCGGTGTCTATTTCAGTAGGGAGACTGCTTTCGCCTTTCGTGTTTGGAGCGCAAACGCCATTGTCCGGCGGCGAGGTTCAGCGGTGCCTTACGGAACGGCTGGTGAGACGTCTATACCAAGAAGCCGCGGGAAGCCTACGGGAGTTGACGTCAGCGCATGTGGAACAAGTGATTCGCCTGGCGCAAAGTCCAGCAGGCGGCAAACGAGTGGAATTGCCGGGTGCCGTGACGGCGGAGCGGAATTTCGGCGAGCTGATTTTCTCGCGCGATGCCGGGTTCGGAACCCGCGTGCGCCGGAACGAAACGCAATCTCCTGCTCGTGCGTACCAATATTCGATCCAGCTGAACGACCGCGGGCCGATCGATGTTTCCGTTCCCGAAATCGGCACCCGCTTCCGGCTGAAAGTGATTGACTGGCCTCCACCGGAGCGCGAAACTACACTGTGGTGGAGTATCTTGGATTTTGATTCCCTGCGCGAGCCTCTAGTGTTGCGCAGTTGGCACGCCGGAGACGGTTACCGACCGCGCGGAAGACGCAAGGCACGGAAATTGAAAGAGATGTTTCTCGCGGCTCGCATCGACGCGCGCGACCGGGTCGGGTGGCCTGTGCTGATAAGCGCCGGTGAGGTAGTTTGGGCTAAAGGCATGGATGCCGCCGAAGGCTTTTGTGCCCGTGAAGGAACACGAGTGGGCGTTTTGATCGAAGAATGCAAGCTCTGAGGTGACGATGAAGGTCGCCTTCTCCCAGCAACAGCTTGCCAATCGCGTCAGCGCAATGGGGCGCGCGATTTCAAAAGATTACGCTGGCCGCACACTGGACGTCGTGATCGTCCTCGAGGGTTCGTTTCTCTTTGCGGCCGACTTGGTACGAAGGATTTCCCGGCCTGTTGTGTGTCATTTCGTCCGATCGGAAATGCGCGATGTGCGGGCGCAAGGACATGAGTTGCGGGAAATATTCTTCAGCGCGGCTCCAGCGTTGAAAGGGCGTGACGTGCTGGTGGTGGACGCGGTGCTGAACACGGGCGTAACGCAGGATTTTCTGTTGAAGCGCTTGGAGGAAGGTCTGCCGCGTACTTTGAGGCTTGCGGTCCTCTTCGATAAACCGCAAGCGCGGAAGGTCAACCTGCAGCCTGAATACAGTGGGTTTGCTGCAGCATCTAAG
Source organism: Binatia bacterium (assembly GCA_035607335.1). Classification (GTDB taxonomy): domain Bacteria; phylum Acidobacteriota; class Terriglobia; order Acidiferrales; family UBA7541; genus Palsa-295. The sequence goes on from DATNBB010000085.1 coordinate 4,986, forward strand.
GAGTGGGTCGGATACGGGCTGGGCGGTCGGGATGGAACGGGGCGCAATCTTCCGTTTGTTACGACCGAGGCGCCTCACGCGGCGCAGAGGCGTTCAGCCAACGGTCGTCACAGGGTATCCAGAGGGCGAGGTAAGCCGTGAATTCAGCCGTTCGTAATATTTTATTTTGGGTCTTAATGATTCTGTTGGCTGTCGTTTTGTGGCAGATGGCTTCCCGTGGGGGACAATCCGGGCACGAAGATCAGCCGTCTTATTCGGAATTTCTCTCGAAGCTCGACAACGGCGAAGTGAAGAACGTTACGATCAATCTTTCGCAGAATAGCGCGGATCTTGAGGGCGTCTATAAGGACCAGGCAAACACAAAATTCCGGAATGTGACCGTTGCGAATTCGGTGATCCCCGATATCACGAAAGCGCTGCAGGATAAGGGCGTTCCCTACGAATACAAAGAAGTGAGCAACGGGAACTGGATTAACTTTCTTGTCGGCGTCGCGCCGATTATCCTGCTCGTGGCGCTATGGATTTTCATGATGCGGCAGATGCAAGCCGGTGGAAACAAGGCGCTCAGCTTCGGCAAGTCTCGCGCCCGATTGCTGACGGCGCAGCAGAAGAAGGCTACTTTCAAGGACGTTGCCGGAATTGATGAAGCCAAGGAAGAGCTGTACGAGATTATCGATTTCCTGAAGGATCCCCAGAAATTCCAGAAGCTCGGCGGACGCATTCCCAAGGGCGTATTGCTCGTTGGCCCTCCGGGTACCGGAAAGACTCTGCTTGCCCGTGCGATCGCGGGCGAGGCGAATGTACCGTTCTTCTCGATCTCGGGCTCGGATTTCGTTGAGATGTTCGTGGGCGTCGGCGCGAGCCGCGTACGCGATCTCTTCGAACAGGGCAAGAAGAACGCCCCTTGCATCATTTTCATCGATGAAATCGATGCGGTCGGCCGTCATCGCGGCGCCGGGCTCGGTGGTGGTCACGACGAGCGAGAGCAAACGCTGAACGCGCTGCTTGTCGAAATGGACGGTTTCGAATCCAACGAAGGCGTCATCCTGATCGCGGCCACCAACCGGCCGGACGTTCTCGATCCCGCGCTTCTGCGCCCAGGGCGTTTCGACCGGCGTGTTGTGGTGCCACGGCCTGACGTAAAGGGACGCGAGGAAATCTTGCGGGTACACACACGCAAAGTGCCTCTCACGGATGACGTCGATCTATCGGTAATCGCTCGCGGCACGCCGGGCTTCTCGGGCGCCGATGTGGCAAACCTGGTGAACGAAGCCGCCCTGTGGGCCGCTCGCCAGAATCGCAAGCTCGTCTCGATGGCGGACTTCGAAATGTCGAAGGACAAGGTGCTGATGGGTGTTGAGCGGCGTTCGATGATTCTGTCGGACGAAGAGAAAAAGAACACCGCCTACCACGAGGCTGGTCATGCGCTTGTCGCTGCGATGACTCCAGGCACCGATCCGCTGCACAAGGTGACGATCATTCCGCGCGGCATGGCGCTGGGCGTCACGATGCAATTACCGATCGATGACAAGCACACTTACACTAAGGACTTCCTCGAATCGCAGCTCGCCGTCCTGATGGGTGGACGCGCCGCGGAGGAGATTTTCCTGCACCACATCACCACGGGCGCAGGCAACGACATCGAACGTGCCACTGAAATTGCACGGCAGATGGTCTGCGAATGGGGCATGAGCCCGCTCGGACCTTTGACCTTCGGAAAAAAGGAGGAGCAGATATTCCTGGGCCGCGAAATCGCGCAACATCGCGACTACTCCGAAGATACGGCGATCAAGATCGATGGCGAGGTCCGCAGTATCGTCAACACGGGTTATTCGAAGGCGCGCAATATTCTGGAAACGAACCGCGACGCTCTCGAACGCGTGGCGCACGGGCTACTCGAACGCGAAGTGCTCGACGCGACCGAACTGAAACTGCTCATTGAAGGCAAGCCGTTGCCGGAAAAACCACCCCCACCGCCACCTTCAGCACCGCCAGTGCCAACTAAGGAACCAAGCCTCACGCTCCGGCCCGAGCCTCGGCCGTTGCCCGGTTTGGCAAAAGGCGAAAAGCCCGCTCCGGCCTAGAAACAGCATCCGAAGGACGCAATCGAGGGCGCCACATCTCTCACGAGATGCGGCGCTCTTTTCATTTTTGCTGGGCAGATCGGCGTCTCAGTTGTATCAAAAGAGCGACCGGCCTAAAATACGGCCATGGCGAACAAGGGACCCGACACTTTCGAACTCGAATGCCCCTGCTGCCACGGCAAGCTGCTCGTGGATCGCGAATTGGGCGTCGTCCTCAGCCACACGGCACCAGTAAAGCCGCCTTCCGTCGACTTCGACGATACGGCGCGCCTGTTGCGCGAACAAGCAGATGCTGTTGAAGCGAAGTTTCGCGCGTCCGTGGAAGCCGAACGCACCAAGGAAGACGTGCTGGCGCGTAAATTCGCCGAGGGCTTGAAAAAAGCGAATGACGCGCCCATCGAAAAGCCGATGCGCGATTTCGACCTCGATTAAGCCACCTAGACTTCGCAAAAATCCTTGCTTCTCCATTCCTGCGCGGTCGTGGTTCAATGCCTGCGTGAGGCCTAGCCATCGAAGTCTGCCAGCACCAGCGAAGTCCGGCGGAAAACTCATCTACACAGTTCGACGCGAACACTTCCGGTTGAAGCTGCCGTCGCGAACGTTAATTCTTGGCGATCGCACGTTGATCATGGGTGTGCTTAACGTCACCCCAGACAGCTTTTCCGACGGCGGCCACTACTTTGATTCCCGGGCTGCAATCGCGCATGCCTTCGAGATGGAGCGAGCCGGCGCGGATTTGATTGACATCGGCGGCGAGTCCACACGTCCGGGCTCGGAAGGTGTTTCGGCAGAAGAAGAACTGAGACGTATCCTGCCGGTGCTCGAAGGCCTGCGTGGCAAATTGAAAATTCCCATTTCCATCGATACAAGTAAATCCCAAGTCGCCGATGCGGCAATCCAAGCCGGAGCGGAGATCGTCAACGATGTCACAGGGCTGCGCGCCGATCCTGGCATTGCCGATGCGGCAAAACGGTATAAGCTGCCGCTCATCCTGATGCACATGCGCGGCGAGCCGAGAACCATGCACAAAGGCCCGTTTGCACGAGACGTGATGCAGGACGTGATCGCGGGGTTTAAGCGCTGCGTGGCGCTGGCTCGGAAGGCAGGCGTGCCAAAATCGCAGATCGTTCTCGATCCGGGTTTAGGATTCGGGAAGACCTACGAACAAAACTACGAATTGATCGCAGGCATACCGGAGCTTGCTGCGCTAGGATTTCCACTGCTCATCGGAGCGTCGAGAAAAAGCTTTGTGGGTAAAGCGTTGGGCGGCACAGCAAAAGGCGAGCGGGCGTGGGGCACAGCCGCGACAGTGACGGCGGCGACTTTGGGGGGAGCGCACATGGTTCGCGTGCATGACGTCGAGCAGATGGCGCAAGTGGCACGCGTGGCGGATGCCATCGTGAATCGCGGGCGGATGCCGGAGAAGCCCTCGCGATGAATTCATCCTCGACTGCTCAAGGGCGCATGTCCTTCCGCGGTGGCCTCGCGTTTTTCGCCGGATTTTCGGCGTGGACGTTTGACGCTTTCGATTTTTTTATTCTCACGTACGTCATTCCGCGCGTGGCGCACGATTTTCACCGATCTCTGGCGGATATCACGGCAACGCTTACGGCCAGCCTGCTGATGCGGCCCGTGGGCGCATTCTTCTTTGGATTAATGGCGGACCGCTGGGGACGTCGCATCCCGCTAATGCTGGACATCGCGTTTTATTCAATCATAGAAGTCCTCTCCGGGTTTGCGCCAAGCTACCGGGCTTTTTACCTCCTGCGGCTGCTTTACGGTATCGGCATGGGCGGCGCCTGGGGCGTGGGCGCTTCGCTAGGCATGGAATCGGTCCCGGCGAAATGGCGCGGCGTGCTTTCGGGAGTTTTACAAGAAGGCTATGCAATTGGAAATTTGCTCGCCGCGGTCGCCTTCTGGACGGTTTATCCGCATTGGGGCTGGCGTCCAATGTTTTTCATCGGCGTCATTCCTGCTCTCCTGACGCTGCTGGCATTGTTTGGAGTGGAGGAGAGCGATGCTTGGAAGGCGGTCGCCGCGCAAAAGAAAGGCTGGGGAGAATATTTCGAGGTCATCGCCGAAAACTGGAAACGTTTTGCTTACCTCGTTGTGCTTATGGCGATGATGAATTTCATGTCCCATGGCACGCAGGATCTCTATCCCACGTTCCTCCAGGTTGAGCGGCATTTCAATACGCAGGTCACGGCCATCATTAGCGTTATCTCTATGGTTGGGGCAATTGTGGGCGGCGTTCTGGTGGGGCTGTATTCGGATCGCTCAGGCAGGCGCCGTGCGATGGTGATCGCAACCGTGCTTGCGATATTCCTGATCCCGCTTTGGATCTTTGCGCCGAGTATTGCGCTGATTTCGCTCGGCGCCTTCCTCATTCAGTTCATGGTGCAAGGTGCTTGGGGCGTGATTCCGGCGCACATCACGGAATTGTCACCCGGGGCCACACGCGCGTTTCTGCCCGGTTTTGCTTACCAGATCGGTGTATTGATCGCTGCCAGAACACCGCATTTTCAGGCGGCCACAGCAGCTCGCTTCGGTTACGCGCCAACGATGGCTGTGTTTGCAGCGGCAGTGTTTGTGATTGGCGCGATCGTCATTGCCTCCGGGCCGGAAGCTCATCGGAAAGAATTTTGAGCCGATGAGCAACGCAAACCTAACCGCTCGATTCAACAACACATCAACCGGCAAATAAGGTCTTCGCGGAGGCAAACTGAAACAGGTAAAATGGGACTCGAGCCTCAGGGGGTTTTATGACTGCGACGACGGCAACAGCACCTTCCGCATCCACGATCGAAGCCATTAAGGAAAAGGCCAAGCGGCTGAGCATTCTGTCCATGATGGCCACCACTGCAGCAAACTCAGGCCATCCCACCTCCTGCATGTCCGCGGCGGAACTGGTCGCCGGAACGTTTTTCTACGCAATGAAGTTCGATCCTAAGAATGCCAATTCTTCCGACGGCGACCGCTTCGTGCTCTCGAAAGGCCACGCCGCGCCGGTTCTCTACGCCGCGTTGGCCGAGGCAGGCGTTTTTCCGGAGTCGCGCGTGATGACTCTGCGGCAGTTTTCGAGCGAATTGGAAGGCCACCCCACACCGCGCATTCCCGGGGTTGATGCGGCAACCGGATCGCTTGGGCAAGGCCTTTCCGTAGGGGCCGGCTTGGCTATCGGCGCCCGAATGGCTAAGAGCCCGACGCGTGTTTACGTGCTGATGGGCGATGGCGAAATGGCCGAGGGCCAAATCTGGGAGGCTGCTGCATTCGCCGGCCACTACAAGCTCGATAACCTGACCGCAATTGCGGACGTGAATGCGCTGGGCCAAAGCGAACCGACGATGTATCGGCACGACATGGAGATTTATCGCAAGAAATTCGAGGCGGAGGGCTGGGAGACACAAGTTATCGATGGGCATGACGTTGCTGCCGTTCTTACTGCACTTGATCAGGCCAAACACACAAAAGGCAAACCGCAGGCGATTCTGGCACGAACAATCAAGGGCCACGGCGTCAGTTTCCTCGCCGGGAAAGAGCATTGGCACGGTAAGCCGATCCCAAAAGACCAGCTAGCTGCGGCGATCAAGGAGATTGGCGCCCCGATTGACGTGCCTCCGGATCCGGGAAAATCATACGCTAGAGCATCATTGCCCAAGCCGCCGGACTTCCCTGCTCCCGCGGCACCCGATTACGATCCATCGAAGCCCATCGCGACGCGGGAGGCTTACGGTTTTGCTCTGAAGCGGCTTGGTGCGGTGAATCCGCACATTGTTGCAATTTCCGGCGATGTGAAGAACTCGACCTTTTCCGAAATATTCGGGGATGCGTTTCCCGATCATTTCTACCAAGGCTATATCGCCGAGCAGAACCTCGTAAGCGCGGGCGTTGGATTGGCAGCGCGGGGCAAAGTTCCCTTTCTTGATACATTTGCGTGCTTTCTGGCGCGTGCCTACGATCAGGTTCGAATGGCGGCGATCAGCCGCAGCAATATCAATCTGTGCGGGTCGCATTGCGGCGTTTCGATCGGCGAGGACGGCCCATCGCAGATGGCGCTTGAGGACATCGCCATTTTCCGCGCCGTGCATTCCTCGTCGGTCTTTTATCCAAGCGACGCGATTTCGACGGAGCGCCTGACGGAAATCATGGCACGCCGCGAAGGAATTAATTACCTGCGCACGTCGCGGCCGAAGATGCCGATTCTTTACGGCAAGGACGAGAAGTTCCCCGTTCCCGGCTTCAAGGTGCTGCGCCAAACCGCCCAGGACAAGGTGACCGTGATCGGCGCAGGCGTCACGCTGCATGAGGCATTGAAGGCTGCCGACCAGCTGAAATCACAAGGAATACTGATTCGTGTCGTTGACCTCTACTGCGTAAAGCCTATCGACGGAAAAGCCATAGCGGAGCAAATTACGGCGACGGCCGGCCGGCTGATCACCGTGGAGGATCACTGGCCGGAGGGTGGTATCGGCGAGGCCGTTCTTTCAGCGCTGGCTCAGGCGGGTGTGGCGCCAGCCAAGTCGCGGTTAATCGCCGTCCGCGATATGCCACATTCGGGTAAGCCCGATGAGCTTGTGGACGCATTCGGTATCTCGGCTCGGCATATTGTCGAGGCCGTTCGCGCCATCGCATAAGTTTGTTTTTTTGGGTTCAGGCAGGCTTGGGGTTCAGACACAGTTCAAAACGATTTGTCTTTAGGCGGACAGAAGATTCCGGCAAAATCGATATTTGCTTTCAGGATTCGCCACGGGAGTGTGTGCTTTGAGGATATCTGTAATTGGCGCGGGTTACGTGGGTTTGGTGACGGGCTGCTGCTTTGCCGAAGTCGGGCATGAAGTGATCTGCACGGACAACGATCCCGCAAAACTAAAGGTCCTTGAATCCGGCCGTTTGCCCATTTACGAGCCCGGCCTCGATAAAGTGATCGAAAAGGCTCGCCAGAAAAAACTGCTGCGCTTTTCAGACAACGCGGCCGAGACGATCAAGGGCGGCGATGCGATTTTCATTTGCGTCGGTACCCCTCCTTTGCCGGACGGCGACGCCGACCTGAGCGCCATTGACAATGTCGCTCGACAGATCGCCACGGAGGCGACCTCTCCTAAGTTGGTCGTCGAAAAGAGCACTGTTCCCGCTCGCACAGGACAGGAACTGAAACGTGCTCTCGCCGTTTACAGCCGCAAGAGCGGCGTGAAACTGAGCGTGGCGTCAAATCCGGAGTTCCTGCGAGAGGGCACGGCCGTCGAAGACTTCCTGCATCCAGATCGCATTGTGGTCGGCGTAGAAGACGAAGCCTCGGAAAAGCAGCTTCGTGACATCTATAAGCCCGTCCTGGAACGCAACTTCAATTGCCCGGTTCATTCGCCGGCTTGCCCCGATGTCCCGCAACCCAAATTCCTAGTCACGACGATCAACAGCGCAGAACTAATCAAGCATGCCTCGAACTCATTCCTGGCGATGAAGATTTCCTATGCCAATATGGTCGCCGATCTGGCCGAAAAGCTCGGAGCCGATATCGAAGAAGTGATGCGCGCAATGGGAATGGACCCGCGTGTCGGGTCCAGTTTCCTGAAGGCGGGCCTCGGGTTTGGTGGTTTTTGCCTGCCCAAGGACGTGCAGGCCTTCATCCATCTCGCCGAGCGCTCCGGGGTCGATTTCACGATGCTGCGCGAAGCCGAGCGCGTCAATGTCCGGCGCATCGATCGTTTTTGTGACAAGATTCGCGAAGCTTTATGGGTCGTGCGCGGCAAGCAGATCGGGGTCCTTGGCCTCGCTTTCAAAGCGAATACCGACGACACGCGGTTTGCGCCGGCAATCGCCTTAATTCATCGTCTACTCGAGCAGGGCGCAAACGTAAAGGCCTACGACCCTGAAGCTATGGACCGGGCCAAAGAGATCCTTCCGAATATCGGATATTGCAAGTCGCCCTACGAAGTCGCCGAAGACAGTGAAGCTCTCGTCATCGCTACGGAATGGGACGAGTTCAAACAGCTCGATTGGGATCGCATTCAGAAAGCCATGTTGCGCCCATTGATTCTGGACGGCCGCAACTTGCTGTCCCCGAAAGAAATGAAAGCCCACGGATTTGAATACCGTTGCTTCGGGCGACCACAATAGTCAAAAGCAGTCTTTCTCAGAGAAGAGGTTCCAAGTGGCAGAGAAGCTCGTTCTAATTGGCGTATTGCCAGAAGTGATCGCTCTCGATCCGGGCGATCAAGCGATCTGGTATTCGAATGTGGGAAATATCAAGATCGAATTCGATCCGCAGCGCAGCCCTTTCAATTCCAATATATTTCAGGCACCCGCGGGTGTGCGCCTGATGAGCGGAGCAGCGCGACCGGGCACTAATCCCGGTAGCTACAAGTATCGCTTGTTCCTCAATGAAGTGATCGCAGCCCAAGGCGAAGTGCTCATTCGCGGCAAATAAAAGAATGTAAACGGTTTAGCTATCAGTCGCCTGCCAAAGCCGCCTGATAGACAAATCGTTCCTGACCGATCGAGTCCGCCAGAACGCGGCGCACTTGCGCGAGCTGCGAAGCTGGAACCTGCTTTTCGCGTTGAACGCTCAATTCGGCAGCCTTTCTGGGAAAATCGTGCCGGCGGTCGAGCCACAATCCGAATTCGCGCAGCAAGTCTCCCGCAAAATTCGGGTCGTCCGTTCGCTCCACACCCCAAAAACGCAGCTTCTCTTCATTCTTTTGAAGCACCTGTAGCGATTCTTCGAGTTTCTTCATTGCCGCGTTGAACGAGGATGCCAGGAAATACAGCCGAAGCGTCCATGGATTCGCTTCGGCGGCAGTGGCGGACGGAAACTCCGCCCGAACGCGCACGTTATACTTGCCGTTTTGGGTCTTTTCGATAGCACACGAATACTCGTTCACAGACGCACCGCTTCTGGACATGGTATTCCTCGGCTTCCTCTGAACTGATACTGGCTTTGACATTGGATAGCTTTGGCCCGCGACAGAAATTGTCACTGGCTTTACGGACTTCGATCGCTTTGCCCGCATGATCCCTCCTGAAAAGGAAGATTGATTCGCTGCGCCACGTGCGTTCGGGAGGAAAGTACCTGAACGTACCCCGCTGGCATCGGGGAGGCTCTGCGGACACAATTAGTCTAGCGAAGTGAGAAGTAGGGGGCAATACCCGACATGCAATCGCGTAACACCTTAGTTATCAGTTGCTTACACGCGGACACTAGCTCGCGGATTTCGTGAAGCTCGTCAAAACGTCGTTATGGATCACGAGCTTGCCTTCGCTTTGAAGTTGGTTCTCGAGGCTCGTATGGAACGATTCAAACGCCGCATCCTGCTTCGATTGCAGCAATTGTTGGCGAATATCTTCGCGTTGCGAAGCCAAATCGGCGGGATTTGCTTCGTTTTCGGCCACAACGCGATAGACCAGCCAGTTTCCGGAGATATTTATCGGCGAACTCACCTTGTCGACGCCCAACGTGAATGCACCCTGTATCTGTTTTGCTGTTCCCACATCGGGAACGGAGCCCGAGCGCGCGAAGAAATCGGAAGTTTTCGCGTCCAAACCCAGACCTTTCGCCGATTTTGTAAAGTCTTGCCCACTCTGGGCCTGCTTCGCGAGCTCCGTAGCGCGAGTGGCGGCAAGTTCAGTCGACTTTTCGTTCTGATAGTCGGCGAGAACTTTGTCATGCACCTCGGAGAGAGTCCCTTGATGGGCTGGCTGAATATTAGTGACCGTGAGAACCACCACACCCTTATCAATGCGCAAGGGCTGGCCCAACTCTCCGGGGCGAAGCTCGAACAGCAAGCGGTGGATGTCCGCTGAATCGCCCAAATCGTCTACCGGATCCGAAAACGCCACCGGGGCCGATTCCGCCACTTGCATGTTGAATTTCTTGGCCAGATCGTCCAGGGGTTGACGATCTGATTGGCGCACGGCGGACGCAAGCTGAGTTTCGATCTTGTCGGCTTCCGCATTCACCTTGTTCTGGAGAACGATAGGCATGATCGTATCGTGCACTTCGCTCAGCGGCTTTGTGTGCGCGGTTTCGCGCTCAAGCACCTTAATGATTTCAATGCCGTAGGGAGTCTGAACCAAGTCCGAGACAGAACCGATAGGGATACTGAAGGCAGCCTGCTGGAACTCCGGGGCCGTCTGGCCGTCTACGATCCAGCCCAGGTCGCCACCCTTCGTGTTCGTCGTGTCGTCTTCGGAGTTTTTCTTGGCAAGATCCTCGAAATTGCCCCCGCTCTTCGCCTGCTTCAAGACGTCCTGAGCCTTTTGGCGAATCTCAGCGATTTCGGCGTCGGTTTTCCCTACCGTTTTGAAGAGAATGTGCTCCACATGGGCACGATTTTCGACCTTGTACTGGTCAATGTTGGCGTTGTAATAAGCGTTTAGCTCGGCGTCGGTGACTTGGGTACTAGCTTTCAACTTGTCGAGATCCAAAAGGGCGTAGCGCGCTGTGCGCTTCTCGGGAACCTGATACTTCGAGGAGTTCTTGGCAAAGTAGGCGGCTAGATCCGCGTCCGAGGGATGGATCGTGCTCGCTAGGTCAGTCGGCTTGATCAGCGCATACTGAATCTGCACCTTTTCGTTACGAGCCCTAAATTCCCGTTCGATCTCGGCGTCGCTCACGGTAATACCGCTCGTGACCATCTGGCGGAACTTCTCTTCGATCATGCTGTCATGGAGGGCCGCCTCGAATTGTGGCACCGTCATGCCCAAATTATTTTGCACGTCGGACGGATAGCGATCCTTCAGCCAGGTATTCCCGGAAAATGACATTGGCAAAATCTGCTTGATGCGCTCGCGCTCTTCCTCAGGAGTTACGGTAATGCCCATGCGGTTAGCCTCGTACTGAAGAGCACTCGAAAAAATCAGCTGATCTGCGATTTGCTTTGCGTAGATCGGTCGCAGCATGGGGGGGATAGTCTGATTCCGCAATTGAGCATCGAGCTGCTGCTGCGCGTCCGTCAGCGCGATATCCTGGCTCCCGACGGTGGCGATAGCGTCCGGCCCACCGCCTGCGGTGAGATTGCCGCTCATTAATCCCGGGATGAGGTACAACACCATGCTGATACAGATCAGCCCGAGGATCACGCTCATGGTGATCTTAATCCAGCGGTTACCCTTCTTATCGCGCTGCTGAATACTCTTTAGCATTTAGATGATTCCTTATGAGACCTGCTACCTTCGGATGTCTCAATTATAGAAGACTTCGCCGCCGTATCCAATTGGATTCGAGGTCGCCGCGGTTTTGGCGCGTTCCGGAGCCGATGGATTTTTTGGGTTCCGATTGAAACGCCACCTCAGGGCGATCGAACCGATGCCGACGACGCGTCCGCAATAGCGAAGATAGTACTGTGGTAAACAACGCGAATTGTGAATCGGTCGGTAAACTCCTCTCCCGAGCTCATCAATCGTCTCGGCCTCGCGGAATACGCGACAGATGCAGATGCACGCCAACCGTATTCTACTCTAACTCCTTTATATTCAGCAGTTTGCTTAAGACAATGTTTTGCCAAAAGTGTGCAAAAACATGCATCTTGACAGGTTTTTCCTACACCTCGTACTATTGCCGCGTCGTAAAGCTATACCATTTTAAGTGGACACCAGACAGCTGAGGGGCTGGATGAAGCGCTGTAACCCGGCGCTTAGGACAAACTGGACGATGAAATCTTTCACGAACGGTCAACAGATGCTGCGGCGCGGCTTGCTTGGTTTGGCGGTTTCCGCGCTTGCCGTTTCGCTTTTTGGCAAAGTAGCCTCTGCAGATACGACCATTACGCTCACGGGAGTAGGAGACCAAGCTACGGTCGGTAATGTGTACGTCGACCCGTACACTGCGACGATCGGCACTGCGACCAATGTACCGGTAATATGCGACGACTGGTCAAATAACACGTATCTGGGCGAGCAGTGGAGGGCGACGGTCATTAATGCGTCGACTGTCAGCAATCCAGCCTTGGGTACGCCCATGTTCGGAAATAATCAGTCGCTTTACAATGAGGTCGCATACCTGGCAGCGCAGATGTGGGCAAATCCTACCGATAAGACGGTCCAGACCGAATACTCGTTCGCAATCTGGGAGCTTACGTACGGAGCTAACGGCACGTACAAGGACCCGACAAATCCTGCTGACTATCTCAGCCAGTATGGTTCATCTTACGTTTCAGCCGTGAATAGCATACTCTCGACGATCGGCAATGAGGCCAACTACGACAGCACCGGCTGGGTGATACTTAACCCTGTACCGGGCACCTCGGTCCCCTCAAGCGATGGCACACCGCAGGAGTTCCTAACGTACGTCAATACTCCTGAGCCTTCGACGATTCTAATGCTGGCTTTGGGGCTCGGCGGGTTGCTGTTGCTCTCGCGGCGGAAGAAGCATGCTGAGGTCCTCGCAGCCTAAGCAGCAAGACATTTCAGCGAATCATGAGCCGGGAAGCGCAAGCTTCCCGGCTTTTTATTTCTGGAGCTTTTAAATTCAGAAGGCGGTCGGCGCACGCGGCAATTAAGCGCCTTGCAGTTCAAATGCGACGCTGGACGTTTGGAAACGAGAGCCAAACCTTGACGCCGCAAAAATGGGAGCCCTCCGTGCAGATTGGAGTCGAAATTCCGGCGCGGAGATGGCACGGTGGGCCAACGTAGCGGCCTAGCTCGGGAAACAGAGCGTTTAGTTGAGAAACCTCTTCCAGCGACGCCTGGTATATCTCTTCCTGTGCGTTGAAGCAAGTCCGCATCGTCCACTTATGGAGCAGGTGTAGAAGCGATCCCGATTCGACAAGGCGAATCGATTTCGCGTTCGGCAGCAGATAAAGCGCAAATTCGAGTGGAACGCCGCGATCCAGCAGTGCATTTTTTGCCGACCAGGCTTCCTCCATTGCCTTCTGATAGATTTCGAGTGCCTGGGGATTGTCGCGAATCAACATGGGCGTAATGTAATCGGGCGACCGCGTATCGGCCAGACTCAGCAATGGACGCGATCCGGGCACCATCCTATGGCGCTGGTCCTGGCTATCAGCCGTGTGGCTGATCTTCTTGGCAAACGTGAAGTTAGCGTGCTGTAAAGCCCGCATTTCGGGCGCATGAACGCCGATATTCAACGCCTCGCGCCGATAGGAATTGCGCGCGGGGTTCAGCAGCCGATCAACGGCTTCAGCATTCGAGCATTCGGCTACAGTCAACCCGAGAACCGCGCGATATGCGTCCGCGACAGCTGCAATCGCGCCTGGCGAATAATCAATGAGCTTTGATGTGGCGCCGCCGAGCCTTCCGTCAAATTCACGGTTGAACGCATCTCCATCGCGCTTCGGGTTCTGCCACTCGGGCAGCTCCTCCAGCGGCGCTGAATCAAACCGATCGAAAAACTGGGCGTCAACTTCGCGGGCACGTGCCACCATCTCGCCTATGATCTGGCGCGACTCAACAGGCGTATCGCAGGCCTCGCACATCCGCCAGAGCCGGTGCAGCACAATCCCCGAGAGCGTGTGCACCATGGTGGTAAACGCCGCGACCGGAAGAACATACCGCGCTACCTCGATGGCTCGCTTTTCCGACTGCCTCTGTACTTTCTGGACGCGCTTTGGGTGAGAACCAGGCTCGACGTGCCATATATCGCCCAAAATTTCGCGTGCCGTCGGCTCCAGCAATCGCGTCAGCTCGCGGTAATAATCCCAGGCGTTGGCAACCGCGGTTTCGTATATGGCGCGCTCACCAGGGCCAAAATGCGGCGTCGCATCCGCCGGAACATGAGCTTGCGCGCGATCCAGGCGTACATAGCGCTGGCTCTGCTGCTCGGAATTGTAAAAGGGATGCGCGTGGAGGAACGACCAGACGAACTGGCGGCTGACGTTTTCAAGTCCAAATTCGAAATGCGCGTGCTGATAGACGGTGTGGTGGCCGCCATAGTAGGTGGCCGCGCCGATCAGCGATCGCTGCTTGTCATTGATTTCTTCAGGCCCGATCAGGCGCGGGGCGTAACACGTGCGCGCAGCAGCGATCGCTGAGTCAAAAGGATGCGCAAAGGAGTTACGTAGTGTGATGCGCGGAGCGGCTGTTTCCACCAAAGAGCCGGATGCCGGCTCGCGAAACGGTTGCGTGGCCATTGATACGGCATTCTACACTGAGGGCGCGTTTGGGAGAATTTTCAAATTATCCATCGGAGAAAGACAGGAAGAGCCCGCTTCGGATTGGGGCGGGCTCTTCAAACGCAAAGTAATGATGCAGACGTTACTTCTTTTTCGCGGCGACGGCAGCTGCCTTATCGGCGTATTTCTTCTGGAATCGCTCCACGCGGCCGGCCGTATCGATGAGTTTCTGCTTGCCGGTGAAAAACGGATGGCAATTTGAGCAGATTTCGACGCGAATCAGATTGCCCTTAAATGTGGAACGTGTTTCGAACGTGCTGCCGCAGGCGCAGTGCACCGTGACGGCGTGGTAGTCCGGATGAATGCCATCTTTCATGGAAAACGCTCCTTTGTTGCCAGCCGGTCTGCGCAAGTGACTATTGTCTGCTCACCGCGGCGAGCATCTCGCGTCGCTAGGCTGGCGGGGAAAACATAGTATACCGCACAAACAGCCGTGCCGCTATTCGATCATTACAGGCAAGCAAAGGATTCAGGCGGGGATGGACAGGCTCGCTTCACTCCACGCCTTCGGCGAAGGCGAGCCCATCCACAGCGACAAGCGAAATCAATGATGGTCGTGACGCCATCTCCAATACTCTTCCTGCTCCTGCTGATTTCGGTTTCGGAAATCCTCATGCCGCCGGTGCGTATTGGTTTCCCACTGTTGATAATAGACGCCTTCGCGGTGATTCCAAGTGTGATACGTGTGGTAATCGCTGTCGTAGTATCTCACCTGCCCGTAGCAACCGGTGATAAGAACCGGACCTGAAGCTATTGCACACATTAGAAGAGCTGAAGGCCAGAATCGAAGCTTACGCATCTTCGCACCTCCTAGCGATATTCTATTGAAGAGGCGGAGTTTACGCTTCAGTGGAAACGCCCAATCTGCGCTGAAAGATGATGTAAAGTCTTCCCCGTAAGCGACTGTGGCATCTGCCCATCGGACGCCATCAATTTCGTAGCGGAATTGGAGATTATTTCCCCACCCCAGCCGCCGTGCTCACGTCGTGTGGGCGCGAGGCAACCTCGGGCTCAAAGCACCGTCTGCACCGCGCCTCATACATGCCCTTCGCACCCACGACGATCAACTCATCCGAATGCACCAGTCGTTGCGTATGGACCGCCGGATTGCCGCAACGGATGCAAATCGCCAGTAGCTTCGTAATTTCCTCGGCCATCGTCAGCAGCGTCGGCATCGGTTCAAACGGGCGCCCTCTATAATCCATGTCCAGCCCCGAAACAATGACGCGCTTGCCGGCTTCCGCCAGCTTTTGGCAGACAGCCACGAGGTTCGCGCCGAGAAACTGGCCTTCGTCTATACCGACGACTTCGGTGAGCAGGTTCACCTTGCGCAAGATCTCATCGGCGTTCTTCACCGTATCGGATTGGATTTCGAGACCGGAGTGCGACACGATCCCGTTCGTCGAGTAGCGGTCGTCGATCACCGGCTTGAAGATTTGCACCCTCTTCCGTGCGATCTCCGCGCGGCGCAGCCTCCGGATCAACTCCTCACTCTTACCCGAAAACATCGGGCCGACGATCACTTCGATCCAACCCATGTTGCCTTTGACGAGATCCATTGCCGGTTAACCTCCAAAATTCAAAACACGAGTCTCAAACTAACACGATCATGCGTGAGACGATTGCTTTTCGTAAGCGCCTTCGATAGCGTAATTCCCGCTCATCACAACCGAAGCGAGGAACATTGACGGCTGCTATTCTTATTTTACAAGGATTGGGAATTCCCCGCTTTCCCGAGGGCGCCATTGCGACGGAGCAGATCGCGCTGCGCTGGACGCATATTACCTCCGCCATCATCTGGATCGGCCTGCTCTATTTCTTTAACCTCATCGCTACGCCCACGATGAAGGAACTCGAGCCGGGCGTTCGGGGCAAACTGTTTCCCGTGCTGATGCCTCGCGCCATGTGGTGGTTTCGCTGGTCGGCGCTTGTGACCGTCCTTGCAGGCTTGAGGTATTTCTGGATGATGCTCGTCGTGGATGCCGCCAACGACGGAAACCCGAACCTGGCGTTGCGTTGGCTTGGGGAATGGTTTGCGGTGTGGCTTATCGCTTATGCGCTTATCTATCCGTTGCAGATGCCGCGGAAGGGCCTTTTTGATAATCCATGGTTCCGCGCAATTGCCATCGGAAGCGTCCTCTTTCTGGCAGCCGTGGCAGCGCTGGAACTGAATTCGAACGCGCCCGTATCGAATAATCATCTCGCTATCGCTGCAGGCGGTGGCCTCGGTCTCGTAATGCTGCTGAACACGTGGGGAGTCGTTTGGCGTGCGCAAAAGCGCCTCATTTTCTGGACCAGCGAAAATATCGAACGAGGCACTCCGATGCCGGAGCAGGCCGCCTATCTCGCGCGCTGGTCATTCATCGCCTCGCGAACGGGCTTCTGGATGTCCTTCCCACTAATCTTTTTCATGGCTGCCGCAGGCCATTACCCATTCCTTTACAGCATCACCAATTAGACTGATTCCTGTGAAATACTGAATCAGAGGTGTTCTTATGCAATCCAACCGGGCCCGGCCGATCTCTGCTCTCGCCCTGATAACGCTGTTTTTGGCGTTGCTCGCGACAGCCGCTCTCGCTTTCGACAATCCGCTCTCTACCAGCGCGATTCGCGAGGCGTACTTCCTCGCAACAGGCAATCCCGATAAGCGCGCCGAGTTTTTTGACAAATACACCTACCATCCGCCCACGCCAAAGAGCGGGCCTGCGATTTCGTCCATTCAGGTGCAAACGCCCTTCGCGGCCGTCGTGCACGACATCGCAGACCGTTCGTTGAACGTCCACGCACCCGATGCGGTGAAGGAGTACTACGGCAAGCCTGCGCAATTTCGCATCCGCGTGGTGATTGCCTTCACGGCCACCTATCCGCCGTCCGCCTCTACATCGATGCAACTCGGCAGCTTCTGGAACAAATTCCACGTGCATTTGCGCCAAGGCAAGGAGATTCCTTCGCGCTCTGTGCAAGGGAAGCCTATCTTGAGCACTGAGACTCCGAGCGGCTATATTGGCGCGATCATCGTGGCGAATTACGACCCCGGCAAAATTGAATCCGGACCAGCCACGGTAATCGTGACCGGCCCGGACAATGCAAGGGCAGAGACAACATTCGATCTAGGCGCTCTCCGCTGAGCGCCGTTGAAGGCACCTACCGCACGGAACCATTCGATGCCATGAACTGCATCGCATCCTCGATGCTCTTCGACGATTCACGGTCCGTCTTGGTGTAAAGCGGGCGCCACCGCGGAGTGACCTTCGCCGGATCGTACGTTCCGCGATGCACGCGGAACACCCAAGCATACTCGCGATGCGCTCTGTCCAACTCCGATGCCGGAATCTGTGTATCATCCGCAGCGGTCACGGGAGTCCAATCCGAAAAACCGTTTCTATCCGTATGGATCGGCTCTGGAAGCGTCGTGATGAAAGAGTCCAGGTCATGCGTCAAAATCACCACGTAATCGACCATTGACGGTTCGGGCGCGGGACACACGCCTGGAAATTGTTTGCCGCGCTCGTCGGCAATCCACTTGTACTGCATCGGCGTCACACCATAAACCGAGAAGTAGACGCTGCACGCCGAAAGATCTTCGGTCGGCACTGCGTTCGCATCCGGCAAATCTTCAACGTCATCGCTATATTCCGGCGTGCGCGAAGGAATCGAGCCACGCTTGCGCGTGATCGTCATGAAATTCGCCGCTTTCACCACTTTCGGTGCGGACTGCAATGCTGGTGGCGGCACCGGCGTGTTCATGTCTTCAACGACCAGCGTCGCATCTTCCCGCTCGACATTTTCTTGCGCAGCCGGATGTGGTACAGATGCCGGGCGAACATAGCTCTGTGTAGCGGCGTCGGTCGAAGTACGTGTAATCGGGGGCGCGCTGGA
>DATNBB010000103.1:0-14046 GCA_035607335.1 Binatia bacterium
GTTGCTCCGGCTCCTGAGTTGCCGGATCCCGGCAATCCAAGCATGACGCGCGACCAGCAAAAGCAGCTTGGGTTGCAGGCGGCAGCGGAAGTCTATAAGCAAATGCCGGTGTTGCCCGATTCCAGCGTAGAAACGAAATACATTCGGTCGCTCGGTGAACGCCTCGTCGCGACGATCCCGCCCGATCATTCGTGGCCGTTCGAATTTCACGTCGTTGCGCAAAAAGAGATAAACGCGTTTGCTCTTCCCGGCGGTCCGATGTTTGTGAACATCGGCACGATCACGGCGGCTGACAACGAAGCGGAACTTGCCGGCGTGATGGCCCACGAGATGGCGCACGTTTATATGCAGCATTCCGCGAAGCAGCAGCAAAAGAATTCGTTGCTCGGAGGGCTTGCAGGCCTCGCGGGAGCACTGGCGGGCATGGGCGGCGGCGCTTGGGGTTCGCTGGCCCAGGCGGGAATTCAGTTCGGCGCCGGCACGCTGATGCTGAAATATTCGCGCGGCGACGAGGCGCAGGCGGACGCCGTCGGCGCGATCATTTTGTGGAAAGCCGGTTACAATCCCGTGGCGCTGGCCGATTTCTTTCAGAAGATCGAGAAGCAAGGCGGCGGCTCAGGTCCTCAATTTCTGAGCGATCATCCCAATCCTGGGAATCGACGCACGGCCATTGAGAATGAAATTCGCGATTGGCCTCCGAAGCACTACTCCGGGAATAGCGCGGAATTTTCAAAGGTGCACAAAGACGCTGCGACTGTCCGCGCGTACACGGCGCAGGAGATCGCGGACGGGGCGAAGACCGGCCGCTGGGCGGCGGAGAATCGGAAGAACGGCGCCGTTTTGGCCGGCGCGCCGGCCGACAATACGGCATCGCCTCGCATTCCGTCGGTGCCATATTCGCAAGTTGAGCCAAGCGAAAATTTCCGCACGGCAAATCTCGGTGCGATAGCTATTGACCGTCCGGAAAATTGGCAGGTGAGTGGCGCAGGTCAATCGGCGACCATCGCGCCAAGCGCGGGCGCGTCCGAAGCAGGAATAGCATACGGCGTGGTGATTCGGTCCGAGCAGGCGCCCGCCGCGAATATGGATGCAACGCAACTCGCCTCGGCAATTGTCCAAAACCTGCGCAGCGGCGATCCAAACATGAAGCAGGTGGGCGAAGCAGAATCGTTAACTGTGGATGGGAGCGCAGCTGCATCCACGGAACTTGAGACAATTTCGCCGATGGTCGGTCACGATGGAAAGCCGCAGCGTGAGCGCGACTGGCTCGTGGCCATCCCGCGCGGTCGCACAGCTGTATTTCTGGTATTTGTTTCGACCCTTTCGGACTACGACCGGCTGCGTCCGACATTTGAAAAGATGCTGCAAAGCATTCAGTTTTAGCGTAGCGTCCGGCTTGGCTTGCGCTTTGAATATCGCAGTTCCG
Organism: Binatia bacterium; assembly: GCA_035607335.1. Lineage (GTDB taxonomy): Bacteria > Acidobacteriota > Terriglobia > Acidiferrales > UBA7541 > Palsa-295. The sequence continues at coordinate 1,427 of DATNBB010000103.1, forward strand.
ATACCCAGAAGTTACGGTCGAGGTTGCATTTAAGTGGCCGCAGGCACCGGCCTCGTCCGCGCATCCAATAGGTCAGGATCGAAAAGGTTGGCGGATAAAATCGCGCCCACCTGTCTCCAAATATCGACGAGATCGCAAATCATGCCGCTATATTCCTGCCTCGGCCCGAGTTTTGTCGCGCTCCACTTCTTGCCTCCGCAGGCGGACGTTTTCTGCGCACCACCAAGGCCATGGCCGGCTAGCGTATGGGGATTTGTGCCCGCACCATGCTGGGCATTCTCACACCCGATTAATAAGCCGCCAACGCTGCTTTTGTCGGGCGGCATGTAATTGATGTATACGTGTCCGTTCAACCCGTCCGCAAGGATGGGTTTAAAAGAAGGAACTGTGTCATCGTTCAGCGGACTGAATGGATTGCGATTTCCCAAGCCGCCCAATGCAACATTTTCCGCGTAGTGCCTGCCGAGGATGTGCCCTGAAAGCGACTGCCCCCAGCCCGATTTTTCCTCCACATATTGATGGTGGCCTCTAAAAATTACAGGAGTTCTCCAGAGCGTGCTCTGGCCGTGAGTGGCATAGCCTCTCGAAGAAATTGGATTTGGCTGGCTGAGCCAGTGCCAGATGGCATCGCCCCCATTTTTCACGGAGGGAATTTGAACGAGCACGCGTTGCCCATGCGACAGCAGCGATGCAACGTTCACAAAATGGTTCAGCGACCAATCGCCCCAGCCGTCGCGCGTCTTGTAGATGACGCCCGCGTGATAAAAAAGATGAAATATTTTTCGGAGCAGCGTGGAGCAGGGACCGGTACTGATTGCGCCGTACCACATCGCCGCATCCAGCTGAAATTGCTGGTTCATCTGCCGAAGATCAAACGGCATGAGCCGCGTTTCCGGCAGCATCCCGACCTGCCGGGGATCCATCTGAACGTTCATTCTGCCTGCCCATCGCGTCAAACGGTCTCTTTGCAGACGTTTGACATTTCTTGTCGGGTAATCGATGAGAAGTTGATAGAGCTGGGACGCGGCCATCGTTGACCTTTCGCAAACTATGTAGAGTTGCCTGGCTTCTGCGCCGGCATTTGAATTGGAAGTCTTTGGAGCGGTTACGTCGGCAGGCCTTTCCGCCACCTGAAAAGACGCGCCGACGGTGCGGATTATCCGATGCACGTCGTGTGCTGTCAACGGGAACGAGTCGAAATGGTGGCCACCGAATTACTAATGCTCGCATAGCTTGCGATTTTTGAACGAATGCTCCACGGCATCGAGTGTTAGTGTTAGCGCGAATCGAATGAGTGCGCGGCAACTGCGTGCGCAATTGACTTTCGGTTCCGGGTGGCGCAGCATTCGGTCGCGGGTCAGAAATATGCAGGGAATCAGGTGTGAGCGCTGCGAAGAGCTTCTCCGGGCCTACCGCGAAGGCATGGTGAAGTTCAGGGCTGCAAGTGAACGCCTTATGAGCGTCGAGGATGACCTATATCAGCGCACGTTGCAGGACGCTCTTGCCCTTAGTGAGGAATGTGCTCGCCTGAGGGACTTGTTTTTATTTCATGTGCAGACCCACTCCGCACCCATTGCGGCAGGGACAATCGTAGACTAAAGCTGCCGTCAGCGCGGCCGTTGGCTGCGAAAGTCCGTTCGCACTATCATTATGCGGAGTTCGCTTATCGGAGCGTCTCGTGCCCGTAATTCGCGCTTGTCCATCCTGCGGACAGAAAAATCGCATCCCCGCAAAACATCTCGCCGCGGCAGGGAAGTGCGGCACCTGCAAAAACCCGCTGCCGTCTGTGGCGGAGCCACTCGCGGCCGACGAATCGCTCTTCGACGAAATCGTGCAGGACGCAACCGTTCCGGTTCTGATCGATTTCTGGGCGACGTGGTGCGGTCCATGTCGCGCCGCCGCTCCCGAAGTCGCGCGTACCGCGGCGGATATGGCAGGTAAAGCCATCGTGCTGAAAGTCGATACCGACCAGCATCCACGCCTCGCCGCCCGCTTCAATATCCGCAGCATCCCAACCTTCATCGTCATGGCCGGAGGTCGACCCGTTATGCAGCAGGCCGGCGCAGTCGACCACGGCACGATGGAGCAGTGGCTAAGATCCGTTGCGAACAATTCTTCAACTTAGCCTGCGCGTGCAAGCCGCGGTAGAATCTCGGCGCATCGCAATGTCACAGATTTTCGGATGGGGGTGCTTCGCATGAGCAGCCGCAGAGAATTTATCCAACAAACCACAGGATTCACGGTTGCGTGCGTTACGGGTACGGCTACCATGCTGCTCGGCACGCCATTTTCCGTGGCCGCTGAAGTAGCAAACTCGGACCGTGGTTGGTACGACCGGCCGATGCGCTGGGCGCAAATTGCGTTCACGGAAGATAATCCGCAAGATTACGATCCCAAATTCTGGCTCGATTACCTTCAGCGACTGCATGTGGATGCCGCTTGTCTGAGCGCGGGCGGCGTCGTAGCTTTTTACCCGACGCAAATTCCAATGCACTATCGCAGTCAATGGCTCGGCAATCGCGATTCCTTCGGCGACCTGGCCAAGGGTTGCCGCGCACTTGGCATGAACGTCGTCGCGCGCACGGACGCGCACGCCTGCCATCAGGACGTCTACGATGCGCACCCTGACTGGATTGCCGTGGACGCTAGCGGCAAGAAACGCAAGCACCCGTCGGATGCGGACTATTGGATTACCTGCGCCCTCGGCCCCTACAACTTCGAATTCATGACTTCGGTCCACGAAGAAATCATGACGAAATATATGCCCGACGGAATTTTCACGAACCGCTGGGCCGGTTCGGGCATGTGCTACTGCGAGAACTGCGTCAAAAACTTCCGTCAATTCAGCGGGATGGATTTGCCGCGCACGCGCGACCCGCAAAGCCCCGCGCGTCGACAATATCTGATTTGGCACCAGCAGCGCCTGTTTGAATTGTGGCGCCTATGGAATGACCGAATACGCAAGATCAATCCCAACGCAAGCTATATTGCAAACGCCGGAGGCGGAGCGCTCAGCGAGCTGGACATGAAGACGATTGGCGAATTGGCGCCAACACTTTTCGCCGACCGCCAGGGGAGAAACGGTCTTACTCCCGTGTGGGCCGCGGGGAAAAACGGCAAAGAGTACCGCGCGACTCTAGGCAAAAAGGCGATTGTCGCGATTACCAGCGTCGGAATCGAGGACAGGAATCGCTGGAAAGATTCCGTGCAGAACGGCGATGAAATTCGCCTGTGGATGATCGATGGTGTGGCGCAGGGGCTTCGTCCCTGGTTTACGAAGTTCAATGCGAAAGTGATCGACACGCGATGGATGCCCGTCGTGGAAGATGTCTACAAATGGCATTCTGCCAATGAAGCCTACCTGCGCAATGACCGCCCGCTTGCGAGGGTCGGCCTCGTCTATTCGCAGCAGACGGCTCTTTTCTATGGAGCTGAAAACGCGCAGGCGAAAGTCGAAGATGCCGCGCTCGGTTATTATCAGGCGCTCGTGGAGGCGCGAATCCCGTTTGAAATGGTGCACGACCGGTTGCTCGATAGCGACCACGTCGGCCAATTCAAGACGCTGATCCTTCCAAATATCGCCGCTCTTTCTGCGGATCAATGCAAGCAGCTCCAGCAGTTCGTCGAACGCGGAGGCAGCATCGTCGCCACATTTGAAAGCTCGCTTTATGACGAGTGGGGAACTCGCAGAAGGGACTTCGGCCTCGCGTCCCTTTTCGGCGTGCATTATGGCGGAGAGACGGACGGGCCCATGCTGAACTCCTATCTTTCGCTCAACAAGGACCCTCAGACCGGCAAGTATCACCCTTTGCTCGGTGGATTTGAGGACGCCGTTCGAATCATCAATGGCACGCATCAGGCGACCGTCATTCCCGATGGCAGCGGCGCGTATCCATTGCAAGTCGTTCCCACGTATCCCGATTTGCCCATGGAAGAGGTGTTCGTGCGCGAGGGAACTCATGGACAAGTCGGCGCGATCGCACGCGAAGTCGGCAGCGGGCGCATCGTCTACCTTCCTGGCGACATCGATCGAACTTTTTGGGAAACGCTGAACGTCGATCAGAGCAAGCTTCTGCGCAACGCCGTGCTATGGGCCACAAACGAACCCGCGCCTTTAACCGTCGACGGCCCCGGCGTATTGGACGTCTCCATCTGGTCGCAGAAAGACTCGATGACAGCGCATTTGGTGAACCTGACGAATCCGATGATGATGAAAGGGCCGGTTCGCGAATTGTTTCCAATCGGCAAGCAGGACGTGAGCATCACTCTGCCCACTGGCAAGCGCGCAAAGAGGGTCCACTTGCTTGTAGCGGGACGCGATGCGAAGTATACGAACGAAGGTGGCGTGATCCGCCTCGAAGTTCCATCCATTTTGCTGCACGAAGTCGTTGCCATCGATTTCGCATAAGCCTGCCTTAAACACAACACCGGCTGCGGAACGCGTGGCCGAGACGCGCCCCACAGCCGAGTGTGCACAGCAACTTGAAAGATGCCGTCATTCTCAAATCCGAATACCGGGACCAAACGATCGACCTTACAACGCAGCTACGCCCCGCTCCTGGTTTCGGATTCGCACGGCTTCTTCGACCTTGTATATGAAAATTTTTCCGTCTCCGATCGCACCCGTCGCCGCACTTGCTAGAATCGCGTCAACGGCGCGATCGACGTTCGCGTCCTGAAGAACGATCTCGAACTTAATCTTTGGAAGAAGATCCACGTTGTATTCGTGGCCGCGATACGTCTCAGTGTGGCCCTTCTGCCTGCCGTGGCCTCGAACTTCCGAGACCGTCATCCCGTCAATTCCCACACCGATAAGAGCATCCTTCACCGCATCGAATTTCGAAGGTTGAACGACCGCTTCAATCTTTGTCACGTATTTTTCCTTTCGCACGCCTGTTACGCGTGAAGTCCATTCGTTCATTTCGCATCGGCTGTTGGACAAGCGCCCAACAGCCGATGCGTCGATGCAAGCATGTTCAATCGCCATGCTGTGCCAGTGGAGTGCGTGCCACCACTCCTTGCGCCGGGAAGACGCTTTCTTTCCCCATTCCGGCCGGAGCGCCGAGAGACGAAAGCACATATTCCGGATATGCAGAGATGCCATGCTCGTGCAAATCCATGCCGTAAGCTTCGGCTTCGGGAGAAAGACGAAGCATGCCCATCGCATTGACAGCGAGCATCACGACCATAGCGACAGCAAAAGTGGCCGTAGCAATGCACGCGCTGCCGATGGCCTGAGCCAGCAGGAGTTTGAAGCCGCCACCATAAAAGAGCCCGGTGAGCGGCGCACTGTTATCTGGAGAGATTGGACCGGTAGCTCCGTATTGTCCGCAGGCGAAGAGGCCAAGCGACAGCGTTCCCCAGACTCCGCACATACCATGCACGGGTACCGCTCCAATCGGATCGTCGATGCGGAGCCATTCAAGCAGGTCGATTCCGAGAATAACGAGAACGCCGGCGATCCCGCCGAGGATCACCGATCCCGTCGGACTCACCCAATAGCAAGGGCAAGTGATCGCAACGAGACCGGCCAGAAAGCCGTTCGTAGTGAATCCGGCGTCCCACTTCTTGTTCATGATATAGCCATAGATGATTGACGTTAGTCCGCCGGCACACGCGGCAAGAGTCGTATTCGCCGCCACGCGGCCAATTCCGACAAAATCCATCGCCGAAAGCGTGCTGCCCGGATTGAACCCGTACCAACCGAACCATAGGATCAGTCCGCCTGAGACGGCGATTGTCAAATCGTGCGGCAGCATCGGAGCGCCGCCATCACGCTTGAACTTGCGTCCAAGCCGCGGCCCGAGCACGATGGCGCCGGCCAAAGCGATCATTCCGCCGATCGTGTGAACGACCGTTGATCCCGCGAAATCATGAAAGCTCGTGCCCAGAGAAGGGAAAAAATTTCCGGTACTTCCCATTGTGGCGAGCCAGCCATCGGGTCCCCACGCCCAGTGTCCGATGATTGGATAGATGAAGCCCGTGACGCAGACACTGTAGAGAAGATCGCCGATAAAATCCGTCCGCCCGATCATCGCGCCGGAAGTGATCGTCGAACAGGTATCGGCGAAAGCGAATTGAAAAATCCAGACGGCTAGGAATGCTACGCCGGTGCTCTCATACGTGGCGGGCGCACCCTGCAGGAAAAACCAGTGATAGCCGATGAAGCCGTTGCCGTGGCTGAACATGAACGCAAAGCCGATTGCGTAAAACAGAATCCCGCAAAGACACGTATCCACCACGCATTCAACGAGCACGTTAACGGTCTCGCGTGAACGGCAGAAGCCGGCTTCGAGCATCGTGAAGCCCACCTGCATGCCGAATACGAGGAACGCCGCGATCAAAGTCCATGTCGTATTGATCGGGTTAATTATGTCTGCCGCTTTCACCTCGGCATCCGCGGCATAGACGTGCGCGAACGCAACATAGGAAAGGGCCGCCATGACGCAAAGCACGAGCCCCACGCCGATAACTTTCCCTGCAAGGAGCGTCGTGCCGTAACGCCGCCACTCCGGATTCCGCAAACGGCCGCGCAGCCGCGAAAGCTTTTCCGAAAACGAGAGCGTTTTTTCTCTTTTCTTGCGACGTAACATTTTTCGTCCTCTCCTTTTGTTCTGCTGAAAAGTCCTTATGAATTAGCCCGCGCTACGAACACACTTCTCCCTCAACTTCGCTCAAGCGCGAACTAAAACGCCCGGGCCCCTTGAGCGAACACACGTCTCCCGTTTCAGGGGCGCACGTGTCTTCTTAGCTATGGAACGGACATCTGTCCCTCAGAGACTGGATCGGGCTCTTCATAGAGGGACAGCCACCAACGATATCCTCGGCCGATATCGTGGCCAATTTAGCGGTGGATAAATCGAATGTCCAACTCAAACTTATGATGTTGTCAATAGCGATTTCGGATTACGTTTGGCGGCCTGCCGCAATTTTTCAGGACCGCTTCAAATCGCAGATGGAACTCACAAAAGTTGTCGATGCGATACGGATCGGATGAAGATGGCTTGCGATGCTGCATGAAATAGCATCGCGCGAGTGGAACCTGCGGCAAAATCGCGGTATATAAATAGGCGCATTTGCCATGTCGTTACGCACATGAACAGAAAGGTGCCCATGAGAAAAATCGCTTCGCTCGCGTGCCTACTGCTGTCGTTTGTTTTTGCTGTCGTTCCTGCGTCCGTGTCTGCCGCGCCGCAGCAGGCCGGCGATCACTGGGTGGCCACATGGATGGCTTCTCCGATGCAGGGGACCTGGGCGGACGGTTTTCAGAATCAGACGGTGCGCATGATCGCGCACATTAGCCTCGGCGGCAGCCGAGTGCGAGTAGAATTCTCCAACGCGTTTGGCGCGCAGTCGCTCACGATTGGCGCCGCGCACGTCGGCATTCAGTCGAACGGCGCCGCAATCGTATCAGGTTCTGACCGCGCCTTGAAATTCAACGGCTCGACTTCGGTCACAATTCCTCCGGGCGCACTCGAAGTCAGCGATCCGGTCGATCTCACCGTCGCTCCACTGAGCAATCTCGCAATCAGCGTTTTTGTTCCTGAGCAAACCGAGCCGGCCACGTACCATGCGTCGGGCCTGCACACGACTTACATTTCCGGCCCGGGAGATTTCACGGCCGATCAGGACATGCACTCGCAGTGGACCACGGCTTCTTACTATTGGCTTTCCGGCGTGGATGTGGAGGCGGGCGCGGATGCTGCAGCAATTGTCGCGCTCGGCGATTCAATTACCGACGGCGCTCACTCGTCTCTGAACGCGAACATGCAGTGGCCCAGCCAGCTTGCCGAGCGTCTGCAAAAAAATCCTGCGACCGCGCACATTGCCGTGGCAAATGCAGGCATTGGCGGCAATCGCATTTTGCACGATGTCTCGGGGCCGAACGCACTGGCTCGCCTCGATCGCGACGTGATCGCGCGAGCTGGCGTGAAGTACGTGATCGTTCTCGAGAGCATCAACGATCTTGGCTGGCCGCATGAAGCGGCTTCGCACGGCACGCAAGAGGTGACGGCGGAGCAGTTGATCGGCGGCTTGCGGCAGATTATCGATCGCGCTCACGCGCACGGCATAAAAGTGTTCGGAGCCACGTTGACTCCCTACGGTGGCGCGAACTATTTCACCGATGAGGGCGAGCAAAAGCGCGAAACGATCAATCAGTGGATTCGCACCGGCGGCGCCTTTGACGGAGTAGTTGACTTCGACGCTGCCGTCCGCGACCCCAATAACCCAAAGCAATTTGCGCCCGCCAACGACAGCGGCGACCATCTCCACCCCAACGACACCGGCTACAGAGCTATGGCCAACAGCATAGACCTCTCGCTCTTCCGTTGAGGATACGGCGGCTATCGCGGGCGAGTTTGCCAATTGACACGGTCGATCTCGCCCGCTATCTCATCGGGAAAACGATTGTGCGCAAGATAGGCCGAAACAAGCTTAGCGGCCGCATTGTCGAGACAGAGGCTTATCCGCCGGGCGATCAAGCTGGCCACGCGTATAGTGGGCGAACCGCGAGGAACCAGTCTCTATTCCTGGCCGCCGGGTTCGCTTACGTCTACTTCATCTATGGCACTTCATACATGCTCAACGTTTCCGCGGAAGCGCCGGGTGTCGGCGCAGGAGTGCTGTTGCGCGCGATCGAGCCTATTGACGGGATCGAAATAATGAAACGCCTGCGCGGCACGGCTAAAGTAACGGATTTAGCACGAGGCCCAGGCCGCCTCGCGGCTGCACTGCAAATTGATCTGCGATTGGACGGAGTCGATCTGTGCGCCGACGGCCCGCTGTGGCTCGGCACCGCCGTTCGAGACCCCGCGCGCATCCTTATGAGCCCGCGCGTTGGCATCACCCGCGAAGTGGAACGCCCGCTGCGCTTCTTCGAAGCAGCCAGTCCGTTCGTCAGCCGCCCTTACCCAATCTCACCACCTGTGAAAAACACTTCTTAATCGCGCTCCTTAAACCATGGACGTTCAAGGTCAAATTCACGGGGCTGGCGAACTGCCAAAAACATTGCCTATTCTCCAGGCCGCCGGTGCTTACGAATAAGCCGAAGAGGCGTCAAAGTGACCAGCTTCAACGACACGAATGGACGGTCACAATGCGATTTGCAGGTGCACTATTGCTCGCTATTTTGGTCTTGTCGTCGATTCCGTCGCGATCCGCACCCGTTTGCATTCCGTTTCGCACTGGCCGTGCCGGTGTTGTTGAAGTGAACTGCCAGATGCAATCGAACCCGCGGAGGATTCTCTCCTGCGTCATCGATACCGGCGCCCAACTTTCGATGGCGTCTCTTTCGTCGGTATCGAGCAAATCGATGCGCGGTGCTCCGGTCATTACCTTCCAGACACCCGGCGGAAATCAGCCTGCGTACGAGACGAAGCAAACGATTCTGCTAGGGGGCATTCCCATTCTCGCTACGGTCGAGGTAACGCCCCAAATCAGCGCGATCGGTACGGATGTCCTGATCGGCGAAGACGTGCTGTCGCAATTTCAGCGCGTGAGCATCGACTACAAAAATCATGTGCTGACTTGCGAGACAGAGCTGCCGGAATAGCAATGTATACCGTCGGTAGAGCTTAGACTTCGTTCGGAGTCCGATAGCGTACTTCGTACGCCGGCAGCGCGGCGATTTCGTTCCGCGCGCTTGAGACTGCCACAATCGCTTTAGCGATAAAGCCGAGCGCTTCGGACATGTGTGTCCGCTCAATCGAGTCGGTGGAGGGTAGGGATGAAATATCGCCCTGCAATTTGCTTTCTACCTCGCGTAGCGTTTCCTCGCAGCGTTCAAGATCGTCCATGGCCGAAGCCTCCTTTATGCCCGTTTCCCCACGCCATAAACGTACCGCGCGGTGTCCTTGGCCGCCAGAAGGGGAATCGCTGAAGGGAAGAGCCTGAAGGAGGAGTGAGAGAATTACCCTATGCCCTGCGTTGGATGCAGATTTGATGGGTGCGGGCGAATGTGGAGACCGTCTTCACGGCCCCCGCGACACGCGCCCGCGGCACTTTGCGATGAAAGCGGTGAACACGTGTCTTCGGTTGCGAGTATGGCCTTCTCTATATCTTCGTGCCGGTGCTTGAGGTCGCGCGGCTCTGGTCCCTCACGCTCTGGCATTCCTGCATGAGAACATCGCGGACCACCAGCGGTGTGGGCCGGTTCGGGGCGACGCGCTCATCGGTCAGCACGATGTGGCCGCTGACACCTTGTGCTCCGTCGCCCCCGCGAGCGCCGCAAACAACGACACTGATGCGCGCCAGCCTAATTGCGTACGCGCACATGATGCACGGTTCGACGCTAGTGTACAGCGTGCAGCCGGTTAGATCGTGGGAACGTCGCCGCGCAAACGCCGTGCGTAGCGCCTCCATTTCCGCGTGAGCCGTCGCGTCATGGCGCGCACGCACGGCTTCGACACCTTCTGAGACAACGTCTTCGCCATCGATAATCAGCGAGCCGACGGGAATATCTCCACTCGCAATCGCTTGCCGCGCAAGCTCGATGCAGCGCCGCATGTGCCGCTCGTGTTGTGACGAACTGTTCATAAATTCAGAAACGCGATCTCTCTAATTATCCTTGAGATCGATGATGCAGGTCGAGGCATCGTCGTCCAACGCGAAGCCGGGTAAAGTAGGCCTGAATTGAACAAGATTGCTATGGGATTTCTGTTCCACAATGTCCTTGTCTTGGGACGCGGAGTCGCGGATTTGGACAAGCAGACCACAGCTGCACAAATCGCACTAGCGGAAGTGAGGGTTCCGACGGCAGTTCCCGATTATGGTACTAGAACTCCAAATGTACTGTCGCGCCGTATACTGTCGCGCCGTATCTCAGGACTTCCAGCAAAGCGGGTGTACAATCGCTTCGCCATGAGAAGTCGAATGGCACACACCCTGGCGCTCGCGTTTGCTACCGCATTGCTTATGCTGGCCGCCGGTTTGTTCCCCTCACACATCCTCTTCGCGCAGTCGCAGCAAACACAAACTCAACAGCCGGAAGCGGCATTGCCCTCGTTCGACGTGGTTTCGATCAAACCCGACAATTCTGGGTGGGGCGGAATGAACTCGACACCGGGGCTTGTTCCGCATATTTCAATAATCAACATCCGCCTCGACAATCTTATAGAGAGCGCTTACGGGGTGCGGGATTTTCAAGTTTTTGGTGCCCCTGGTTGGATCAAAACGAAGCGATACGATATTAAAGCCACTATCGATGAATCGCTGCTCCAACAACTGCGTAAGCTTTCCGGTGACGAACAGGTCCAGCAGCGTCAGCGGATGATGCAATCGGTGTTGGCCGACCGTTTTAAGTTGAGAGTGACGCACGCGACAAAGCAATTTCCCGCTTTCAACCTTGTTCTTTTGAACGATACCGCGAAGCTGAAACCATTTGCCGTCGATCCGTTTCCGCGTACACCGACGGGGCTCGTATTCATTTCGCTCGGGCGGGCCCGTGGTGACCAAGTCGAACTAATTAAAGCAAACCTGAGCCAGCTTACGGTGGGATTAACGACGGCCCTTGCCGAGCCCGTAATGGACCACACTGGCGTAACGGGCAATTACAGTCTTAAACTCCGCTGGACGGATGCGAGCCAGCTTCCCGCCACCGCGACGACGCCTGATCCGGATTTCGATCGCACCCTGGCCGAAGCGCTGCGAGAACTTGGGCTAAAACTGGAACCAACGACGGCGGCACGCGATACAATTACGATTGATCATATCGAAGAGCCGACGCCGAATTAGGTTGGAGTGGGCGCGTGGCGCAGCGGCGGCTCAAAACGCGCGTCAACGCCGGATCGATCTTAGTATCTGGATCAAAACCCGAGGGTGCGGCACCGTTTGCGTCCTTTCCTTTGCAAAGGGTGCGGGCGTTTGCACTTACGCGCTCGAATAGGTTGGAAGCTTTTTGAAGAAATTGGGGTGAGCGATGGGATTTGAATTTGCAGTACACACTCTAAGTCTTGTTCAATCAGTTGGCCTTATCCCATCGCAAGCCCAAAAACGGCATCAAAAACCCGGATTTTGATGCCTAAATGATGCCTAGTTTTTTGTCGAAAAGGGGCAGTGAAAAGCGATGAGCGAACAAGCGTACATGCCAATCCGCTATTCCAGTGGCACTGAGAACGTGCCGAACACAGGGAAGCGCGGCCTGGGTTGGTTGTGGTGGGCGTGGATCGGCTTTGTAGTGCTTCTATTTCTCGCGTGGCGGTCGGGTTGGCTTGAGGTGAGCGTGGCGTCGGTTGCCAATCCAAACGGGTGGAAGTGAAATGCGAAACCGTTTGATTTTGTGCGTAGGCTTTCGCGGATCGGGCAAGAGCACGCTCGCGGCGGGCATTCTGCGAAAGAACAATGGCGTCTTTGTTTTTGATCCACACGTGGACACGGCCTATTCGTGGATTCCCAACACGGCGCGAACTATCGAACAGTTGGACGATTACTCGCGCTGGCGACGCGAAGCCAAGCCCAATCGGGTTGCGCTGCGCTACGTGCCGGATGGCCGTCTTGATCCATACGACGCGCTGAACGATTTCTGCGCGTGGGTTTGGGGCTGGCGCAACGTGTGGGTAGGCTTCGAGGAAATTTCCGAATCTACGCGCAGTTCCAGCGCAGCGGGGATGCCGCCTGAGCTT
>DATNBB010000109.1:0-10705 GCA_035607335.1 Binatia bacterium
TGGCAGAAGACGAGCCAAAACTGGCTCAGTGCAGGACGCGCTGCACAAATTTCGTTTGGCGGCAACTCAGGCGTTCCCGCGGGCGTTGCGGGGCAGCTCGCGAAGCGCGTTGCCGATCAATTGAAATTGCGGCAGGACGTCTTCGTTGCGGAGCTAAGCCTCGAGCCGCTGGTGCATGCGATCGAGGCCGCGAATGCCGCTCTGAAATATCAGCCGATTCCGCGGTTTCCGGCTGTCGAACGCGACTTCTCGCTTGTGCTTTCCGATGGCATCTCGTTCGCGAAGGTCAAAGAGGCCATCCATTCGTTAACCATTCCGGAACTGGAAAGCATCGAAGCGGCCGACCTATTTCGCGGCGGGCAGATCCCTGCGGGCAAATTTTCGCTGATGATCCGCGTTACTTTCCAAAGCGCGCAAACGACGCTCACGGACGCGCAGATCGCCGACTATTCGGCGCGCGTCGTCGCGGCGCTTGAGAATGAACTTGGCGCCACGCTGCGCGCAAGCTAACGAAGCTTCCTCCAATTCGCGTTAAACTAGCTCATCTTCAATGAATACGGTTTACCTCGCGCTTGGATCGAATCTGGGAGATCGCGAGCAGAACATTGCCCGGGCGGTTGAGGCGATGAAAACGCGCGGAGTGCGTGTGGTGCGGCGATCCTCGCTTTATGAGACCGAGCCAGTAGACGTTCGGGGAGAGGGTTGGTTTCTCAACTGCGCCGTGAAGGCGGAAACGGATCTGATGCCGCAGCAATTGTTGCACGCGCTGTTGCAGATCGAGCGGGAACTTGGGCGAAAGCGTAATGCAGTGCAAACCGCCTACAGCGGATTGAAGGAGTCGCGCACGATCGACCTCGATATTCTGCTTTTCGACGATAGCGTGATCCATTCGCGCGAACTGGAGGTACCACATCCGCGAATGGCCGAGCGGCGATTCGTTTTGGTGCCGCTGGCCGAGATTGCTGGAGAAGTACGGCATCCGCTATTGAATGCGACGATATCGGAATTGCTTGCGAAGACATCGGACGAGAGCCAAGTGCGGCCGTATAATCGCGGACGCGGAGCTGCGCAGAAATGAGCAGCGTTTATGCGGGAACCTCGGGATGGTCGTACCCTAGCTGGAAGCCGAAATTCTATCCGGCCAAGCTCGCGTCGGCAAAATTCCTGGGCTACTACGCGACGCGGCTTAACACCGTGGAAGTGAATTACACGTTTCGGGCGTTCCCTTCCGAGAAAATGCTGACGGGCTGGGTTGCGGCGACGCCTGAAAATTTCCGATTCGCGGTGAAGGCGCACCAATCAATCACGCATATCAAGCGCCTGCAAGACTCAGGTGAGAATGTGGCGCGATTCGTGAAGGCGTTGGAACCCTTGCGAGCGGGCGGCCGGCTGGGCCCGATTTTGTTTCAATTGCCGCCATTTCTTAAATGCAATGCAGCGCGGTTGGAAGCGTTTCTGTGCGAACTGCCGCAGGAAATACGAGCCGCTTTCGAATTTCGGCATGAGTCGTGGTTCTGCGACGAGATTTTTGACTTGTTGCGCAAAGCGAATGCCGCTTTGTGCGAGGCGGAGAGCGAAAACATAAAGACGCCGTCTGTCCAAACTGCGGATTTTGCGTATTTGCGGCTCCGCAGAGAGGACTATTCGCCTGCCGCAAGAAAGCAGATCGCTCAACGCGTTGCCGAAGTTGCCGCCGTTGGAGACGCGTTCGTGTATTTCAAGCACGAGGACACGCCCGAGGGTGCGCTGTACGCGGAAGAACTGCTCGCGGGGAAGCGTTGAAGAATGTGCGATAGAATGGAACGCATCGAGCTCAGGAAAAGGTCCCTACATCCATGATCCATCGCCTTGTGTTTCACAATGACCGATTGCTGCCTGTCGAGCAGGTGCGTTTATCGCCGGGCCAATCAGGATTGTTGAGCGGCTGGGGACTATTTACGACGATGCGAATCGTCGAGGGCGTGGCGTTTGCGTTCGAGCGGCATTGGAAGCGGCTGGCGCGCGATGCGGAGAAAACGCGCTGTCCGTTTCCGTTTGATGAAGACACGGTGCGCGGACAATTGAGAGAAGTACTGCGGGCGAATGAAGTGCGCGAAGGATGCGCGAGAATATATGTCATTTCGAACCAGATTGGTTTCTGGCGCAGCGACGAAAATTTCGGCGCGGCGGATTTGGTGATCACGTCGTCGGGGCTGCCTTCGTACCGCGATCCGCTGCGGCTCGCCTTGCGCGAACAGGGTCGACATGCTGCCTCGCCCCTTGCGGGAGTGAAGGTCACATCGTGGCTGCCGAACGTCTGGAGCCTGAGTGAAGCGCAGCGCGATGGCTACGACGAGGTGATTTTGCTCAATGAGCGCGGCGAAGTGGCCGAGTGCACGGCGGCGAATGTGTTTTGCGCAAAGGACGGCCACGTTTTCACGCCGCCGCTTTCCTCCGGGTGCCTCGCGGGAATTACGCGCGAGGTCGTGATGGAAATTGGACCGGGCAAAGGCATCACAATCGAGGAACGGGCGCTCTTTCCCGACGATCTTTATTCGGCCGATGAGGTTTTCATTTCATCCACGAATCGCAGCATGTTGAATGTGAGCGAAATTGCCGGTAGAAAAATAATGATTCCGCGCGAGCCGATCGCACGGAAGCTCGAGAAGATCTTTAACGAATATGTTCGAGAGTACGTGGGCGCGCGCTCGGTGGCGGCTCTGAGAAGCTAATTAAGCGGTCCGTAAGGGCGGCACGGTATATGCTGTGCCGGCGGATTGGGTAGAATGAAAGCGCGGAGGTAACGGCGATGGCTGATCTGGCGAGCAAAACTTGCGTTCCATGCAAAGGAGGCGTGCCGCCGTTGGCGGGCGTCCAACTGAACACGCTGGCGAAAGAGGTGCCGAACTGGAAAGTGGTGAACGGCCACCATATCGTAAGAAGCTTCGAATTTCCTGATTTCAAGAGCGCTCTTGCGTTTGTGAATAAGGTAGGGAATCTAGCGGAGGAGCAGGGGCATCATCCCGATATCATGCTGGCGTGGGGAAAAGCCGAAGTCACGACGTGGACGCACAAGATCGACGGGCTCACCGAGAGCGATTTCATCCTCGCCGCAAAAATCGATAAGCTCGCGGGATGAGCGAATTTTACAAATTGCGCGGCGTTCTTTATCATCGGTTATCGAATGTCGCCACTTTTTAAGAAAAAAGACCCGCACTCACGGGAAATTCCGCATAAGACATTTCGCAATAGTCCGTTTTTCTATCCCTATAAACGACTGGCGTATCTCGGCGAATACGCGTGGTGGCGGCTCAAAGGCTCGCCGGGACCTCGCGTTCCGCATATCATCAAGCAAAAAACAATTACGGAGTTCCGGGAGAGATTCGGCCTGAAGGTTATGGTCGAGACTGGTACGAACGTCGGAAACATGATTAACGTGCAGAAGGATCGTTTCCGTGAGATTTATTCCATCGAAAATAATCCGTGGTACGCACAGCGCGCAAAGCGGATTTTCGCAAAATATCCGCATATTCACACATACGAAGGCGATAGTGGCAAGATCCTGCCGACGATTATGCCGTTACTGCACGAGCCGTGCCTATTCTGGGTCGATGCGCATTGGGGAAAAGTTTCGGCGCCGATCAAAGAAGAGATGGAGTGCATCTATCGGCACCCGGTACGGAATCATGTGCTGCTGATCGACGACGCGCGCTGGTTTGACGGCGAGGGCGATTATTACTCCGTGCAGGACTTGCGGGATCACGCTGCCGTGGAATTTCCCGGTGCCGTGGTCGAAGTGAAGGACGATATTATCCGGATTTACCGACCAGAAGGCGCGAAGCTCTTCCCGGCAAAATAAGAAGGGCTGCCTTTTTCAGGACAGCCCTTTGCACTATCAAAATGCACAAAACTCAGTAATCGTTTGCTGAGCCTTCCAGGAACGCGCGGAGCTTGCGCGAGCGCGAAGGATGGCGCAGCTTGCGGAGCGCCTTGGCTTCGATCTGCCGGATGCGCTCGCGCGTGACGGCGAACGACTGACCGACTTCTTCGAGCGTGTGCTCGCTGCCGTCGTCTAGGCCGAATCGCATCTTGATCACTTTTTCCTCGCGCGGCGTGAGCGTCTTCAGAACGGACGAGGTCTGCTCCTTCAGGCTTAGGTTGATGACGGCATCGGATGGCGACACCACGGCCTTGTCTTCGATGAAATCGCCGAGATGCGAATCTTCTTCTTCGCCGATCGGAGTTTCGAGAGAAATCGGCTCCTGCGCGATCTTCAGAATCTTGCGGACTTTCGCGACCGGAATATCCATCCGCTTCGCGATTTCTTCCGAGGTAGGTTCGCGGCCGAGCTCCTGCACAAGCTGGCGTTGCGTGCGGACGAGCTTATTGATCGTCTCGATCATGTGCACGGGAATGCGGATCGTGCGAGCCTGATCGGCAATCGCGCGCGTGATTGCTTGCCGAATCCACCACGTGGCATAGGTCGAGAACTTATAGCCGCGGCGCCATTCAAACTTGTCGACGGCCTTCATCAGGCCGATGTTGCCTTCCTGAATCAAGTCCAGGAACTGCAAGCCGCGGTTCGTATATTTCTTTGCGATGGAGACGACTAAGCGCAGGTTCGCTTCGATCAGCTCTTTTTTCGCGACTTCTGCTTCGGCTTCGCCCCGAAGAATCACCTGAAGGGCGCGCTTCAGCTCAGCCGGGCTGACTTCGCTTGCTACCTCGATTTCCTCAAGTTCCTGGCGGCGCGCGCGAAGGTCCTTGCGCGCTTCAGCCTGAACTTCAGCTTTCGAGGCTTCCACGCGGCGCTCGAGTTTTGCGGCATCGCGCTCAAGGAAGTGAACGCGCTCGACCGTCTGGCGAATCTTGTCGATCAGGCGCTTTTTCTCAAATGGATTAAAGTCAATGTCGCGAACGAGCCTCGACATTTCCACGCGCGTGCGCGCAACCTCGTAACGCGCGTGCAAGTAAGGCTTTTTCTTCGCCTTCGGAACCTTTTCCAGTTTGCCGGCGAGCTTCATTGCCTGCAAATACAGCTTGCCGATCTTATCGATCTGCTTGAGTGTTTCTTTGGTCTTCGCTTCGATCTTCTCTTCCGTTAGCTCTTCGTCGTCAAACTGAACAATTTCCTTGATCGAACGCGAACCATTGCGAAGATCTTCGCCTACCTGGACTAGTTCTTTCAGGATGAGCGGTGCTCGCGAAATCGTCTTCAAGACAAGCAATTGGCCGCGCTCAATGCGCTTCGCAATCGCAACTTCGCCTTCGCGCGTAAGCAGCGGAACCGTGCCCATCTCGCGCAGATACATGCGGACGGGATCGTTCGTTTTCTCCAGCGAACCTGGAGTAAGGTCGAGGTCGCCATCTTCGCTGGCCTCTTCCTTCACTTCGGTGGTCTCGCTCGAGTCAGACGCGGCCAAGGCGGCCTTGGCGCTGGCGAGATCTTCATACACATCGATCCCGTTGCGCTCAAACGTCGAGAGCAGGTCGTCAATTTCCTCCGAGGAGTGAACCTCGGCAGGCAGGA
Organism: Binatia bacterium; assembly: GCA_035607335.1. Taxonomy (GTDB): domain Bacteria; phylum Acidobacteriota; class Terriglobia; order Acidiferrales; family UBA7541; genus Palsa-295. The sequence continues at coordinate 5,510 of DATNBB010000109.1, forward strand.
TATCGTTCACCTCATCGTAGAGCAGGTAACCCCGCTCCTTACCCATTGCGATGAGCTGCCGTACCTGATCGTATTTCTCTTCAAGAGCCAGTGTCGTCACGCCGTTCTCCCCCGTTCAATCCAGGCTCCATGCGCAAATGCAATCCCAAGCGAGGTGCGCCTGTTGCGGCACACCAAGACTGTTTCGCTATCATGTAAATTTAGACGGAAAGACAGGAGAATCCCCTTCGATGATTTCGTGCCCGCGCCCATTTTTGCCTGCGCCCACAGACACCCATTGGATGCTCGTCGCAGACCACCAGTTTCCTCTAAAACCTTGCAAGGATACAACATCCGCGCTCGTGCGGTCAACGAGCCGGAGCGCTTTATTGCCTGAATATCTCAGCGCTTCTATATCCCGCAAATACAGTAACTTACCAAAAACATTGCACAGAGGCAGGGCAATTCAGGGTCAGGCCCGACCCGCAAACGGTACGTGGCACGACTTCATCCCGTTCTTCTCAAAGTACTTCTGATGATACTCTTCGGCCCGGTAAAACGGCCCAGCTGCCACAATCTGGGTCACGATTGGGCGCTTAAAAATACCGGCTTTCTCCAGGGCTGCTTTGGATTCGCGTGCCACCGACTCTTGCTCAGCGTCATGAAAAAAGATTGCTGAACGGTACTGGGTCCCGAAGTCGGGGCCCTGGCGGTTCAGTGTCGTCGGGTCATGACTTTGGAAAAAGAGAGCGAGCAGTTCGCGATAGGAGACTTCGTTCGGATCAAATTCGATTTCGACGGCCTCTGCATGACCAGTATTGCCGGTGCACACTTCCTTGTACGTGGGGTCCGCTTTCGATCCGCCCGTGTATCCCACCGTCGTTGACTTCACACCGTTCACCTGTGCAAACGCGTCTTCGACGCCCCAGAAACAGCCCGCCGCGAATGTCGCCTTCGCCATTGTTCGTCTCCCTCCGTCTACGTACAGAGTACGACAGGCAGCGCTTTCCCACGTGGCCTTTTCTTACGGAATGCTTCAGGAAAGAGCTGCATTTACTTCCGCATCCGGTGATCAATTCGATGTCCTGGGTCCCGCCAACGATTCAGTCAATCGAGTGGCGCTCTAAGTGCCGTTTCGGACGAAGGGTCTGGCCACTCGCAACGAGCAGCTTGCGCTTCCATACAGCGTTACGGGGATCGCTGTTGCAATAACGTTGATTCACAATTCCTGTCGAGATTTACGCACGGGATCACCGATCAATGCCTAGAAAGAAATCGACAGGAAAAAAGCAGTGGGTGGCCAAGGTAAAGACGGACTCGACGCACCCGCCGAAAGGGCTTTTCACGAAAGACGCCGGCACGATCGCACGAACGCTTGCGTCAAAACGCGTTTCACCTAAAGGGCCTGCATCGGGCATGCGGATGCTCAACTACTTTATGAACCGAGCCGGACGCAATCTGAACCCCACGCGACGCAGGACGCTTCAGCGTGCGAAGACAATGCTCTCTGAACGCATTCGCAAATCCAAGGAGCGCAGCGGCAGCGGGAAGTGATGAGTTGTCCAAGGACAATACCGCAGCCAACGCGTTAATCCAACCTTACGACGAATTAATCTAATCCTTTCGCCACGGAGTCGCGGTTGGTGTATGATCCGCCCATTGGGGTAGTCGAGCGGTTTGCCTCTGTTGGCGATCGGCTGCAAACGTTTTCACGCAAGGAGTGAACATGTCAAACAACGGCATCAGCAGGCGGCATTTTTTCTTCGGTACTCTATTGGCGGGCTTGATGCCTGCTGGTGGGTGGGGCAGCGTTCCTTCACTGAAATTGCTTGGGTATAAATCGCCCAACGACAAACTGAATATCGGCTGCATCGGCGCCGGAGGCCGCGCCGCTTCCGACATCAACGGTGTCTCGAGCGAAAATCTCGTCGCGTTTGCCGATCCCGATTCGGCGCGCGCCGCAGAAATCTTCAACAAGTATCCGAGCGCCCCGAAGTATGCGGACTTCCGCCAACTCTTCGACAAGGAAGAGAAAAACATCGATGCCGTCACAATCGCCATTCCCGACCACATGCACGCGACCGCGGCGATGTGGGCGATGGAACGGGGCAAGCATGTTTATTGCGAGAAGCCGCTGACGCACACGCCCTGGGAGGCGCGCATGCTCACCGAAGCGGCCGCGCGTTACGGCGTCGCGACGCAGATGGGTAATCAGGGCTATTCAAATGACGGCACGCGGCTCGCGGCTGAGATCATTTGGTCGGGCGCGATTGGCAATGTCACCGAAGTTCACGCCTGGACCAACCGCCCGATCTGGCCGCAGGGCATGGATGAAGTGCCTCCGCCGGATGCCGTCCCTTCAACGCTGGATTGGGATACCTGGCTTGGCGTGGCCGAAGACCGCCCCTACACAGACGGCGGAGCGGCGTATCACCAGGAGTACAAGACGCAATTCGGCTTTTACCAGCCCTTCAACTGGCGCGGCTTCCTCGATTTCGGATGCGGATCGATCGGCGACATGGCGTGCCACATTCTCGGCGCGCCCAACATGGCTCTGAAGCTAGCCAATCCCACCAGCGTTGAACTCGTGAAACAGGAGGGCCGCAATTCGTTGACGTTCCCGAAGACGACGGTGACGCGCTTCGAATTCCCCGCCCGCGGAGATATGCCACCCGTTACGGTGTATTGGTACGACGGACAGAGTGGTCCCGCATACTGGCCCAAGGATATCCCGAAGACCGAGACGCTCATCGGCGGTCCCGGCTCGTTCGGTGCAACTACAGGCGATGGCAATGGTCCTTCGAATGATGCGGCACGCGCCATCGCGAGCTACAACGGTAGCGGGCAAACTCCAGCGCCGGTGGTCGTTAAACCGGATACCGGCGATAACGGCGCGCTCTTTGTGGGTGACAAAGGCTATCTCACCACCGATACGTACGCCGCGCGCGTCAGGCTGCTGCCCGAATCGCGCAACAACGATTACAAGCTTCCCGACCAAGTGCTGCCGCGTTCGCCGGGACACTGGCGCGATTGGATTCGCGCCTGCAAAGGCGGCCAGCCGGCCTGTTCAAACTTCAGCGTTGCGGGCCCGTTTGCCGAATGGATTCTGCTTGCGACCATCGCGACGCGTTTTGACGGCAAACTCCAGTGGGATTCCGACAAAATGCGCTTCACAAACAACGACGACGCGACGAAATACATCAAGCCCAATTTCCGCAAGTCCTGGGCGCAGGTGTGGAACGGTAAGAAACTCAACAACACATAGGCTGGGGCTGCTCACGATATTGTTAGTTGCCGGCGGGTAACTTGCCTGCAGATTCGAGGATTTGCCGCGCGAGATAATTGGTGACGTGCGCCTCATCGCGCGCCTCGATCAGATAGGCGGAGCGCAGCAGTTGTTCCTTCCGGCTGCGCAGGGCGTCGCGAATGGCTTGCTGCACTTGCGGATCGGATAGCTGGCGGTCGCCGGCAGGTTCTTTCGCGATCAGCTTGAGAATGCTGTAGGAACCATCTCTGGTCTGGATCGGCGCGCTCACCTGTCCCGGCTTCAACGACAGAACAGCCTGTTTAAGAGCGGGATCGGACTGATTCAAGGACGACTCGCCCACAAATCCAATATCGCCGCCGGTCGATGCGCTCGAGTCCTCTGAATAATCCATCGCCAATTGCGAGAAATCCGCGCCAGCCTCCAATTGCTTTTCCAGCATAGCCACTTTGCGCGCAGCGTCGGCTTCGTTTGAGGCTTTGTCGGCTTTTACATTGTGAACCGTAGGATCGGGCCGCGGCGTCACGACGATGCGTGCCACGTGATATTGCGTTTCCGGCAAGTTGAACTGCGAGCGGTTGGCGTTATAGAAATTCGTGATGTCCTGATCGGTGATGGAAATTTTGGCGACGACTTCGCGATTGAGCACTTTGTCGATCGAAAGCTGGCGCCGTAAGTCGCTGCGCAAGTCGTCCACGGTCAAGCCGGAGTCCTTCAGTTTCTTCTGAAATTCTTCCTCGGTGTATGGGGCTTTCGATTCGGTGAATTTGTCCTCTACCTCGGCATCGCTGGCGATCAGATTCATCTTGGTGGCGCGATCGAGCAGAATGTCGCTGTTGATCAGTTCATCGAGAATGCTGAGTTTGAGTGAGAGCGCTTCTTCCTGCGAAGGAGCGGGGCCATCTGCGCTAACGCGCGTGCGGTAGACCTTCTCGACGTCCTCGCGAAGGATCTGCTTGCCGTCGACCGCCGCCCACACATCGGGATTGGGCGCAGCCTGCCGATTGCAGGAGGCCAGATACAGGACGAGAGCCAAGCCTGCCAGCAGCGGCGATTTCCTTTTCAAAGGGAAACCCTTTCTGGGAGGACCGCTCTCAGGCGGCTTTCTTCACACGACCGGCGCGGATGCACGCGGTGCAAACGCGGACTTGCTTACGAACACCGTCAACGACTGCCCTGACGCGGCGCAGGTTCGGATTCCAGCGGCGGCGGCGCACGTTGTGCGCGTGGCTGATCACATTCCCGTAACTCGGCTTTTTGCCGCAGATTTCACATGCGAGTGCCATGATCTTCGTTACTCCCAACAAAACCTATGGATTTGTAGCATTAGATGCTATCAGACTTTACCGCACTCCGAAAGGCCTGACGCTGGTTTAAATGTAGCTTCAATCGAGATTGCGAACTGACGCCGGGTAACGCGGGGCGGCGGAGCGGCCACATACAGCAACCGGAAGATCCGCGCCCGAAGAAAGCGCGTCGGGCGTTACAAAAGCAAAGCGCACATGGCGAAAAGCAAAGCGCTGCTAGCGGGCGGCGGTGGCTTTTGGGAGTTTCCATTTGATACTGCAGCCGACGCTCGGCTTTTGGTCTTGGGCCACGGTGCGGCCGGCGAGGACTGCGTCGAGAGCCGCGCGCAAGTCGGCGCCGTTGACCGGGCGATCATTCTTGGGGCGGCTGTCGTCGAACTGGCCGCGATAGACGAGGCGGCGGTCCTTGTCGAACAGGAAAATATCGGGCGTGCAGACGGCGCGATAGGCGCGCGCGACGTCCTGCGTTTCGTCGACGAGATAGGGGAACGTGTAGCCGTAATGCTGAATTTCTTCGGCCATTTTCTCGGAGCCGTCTTCGGGGTACGTTTCGGCGTCATTGGAATTGATTGCGAACACGGCGACGCCGCGTGCTTGGTATTCGCTGGCGAGATGCGAAAAGGCGCCGGCGATATGCTTTACGTA
>DATNBB010000119.1:0-16320 GCA_035607335.1 Binatia bacterium
AAACTCTTATTCACGCCCTCATCCACGTTGCTGCCCTCAGACATTCCCTGCGGCCACTGCCCGCGCATGCCGCTCGCGCCGGCCCCCATGCTGCCGATTCCGACCGGCTCGGTGTCGGCAAGCTGCTGCATCACTTCTTGACCGGTAATATTCAACGTCGCAGGAATCTGCCAGCTGTAATGAGGCGTCACGTTGCCCAGAGCCTCGGGGTTATATTGGCGCGGCAATGCAGTCACACCGAATTTCGCAATCGCGTCCGTAACGGTCTTTGCTCGTGAATCGTACTTGGCCAGAGTCTCGTCATAATCCTGATTGACAAAGATCTCCAGCGCCTTCAGGAACGCAAATATCGCTTCCTTGCCCACCTTGCACGGACGCCCGATGCGATCTTCCTGCGGGCTCATGTTCAGCAATGCATACCGCATCAATTCCTCTTTGCCAATCAGCAGCCCTGTCGCCTGTGGCCCTTTGATATCTTTGCCGCCGCTCCAAGTGACCATGTCCCAGCCTTGGGCCGGGTATGTCCAGAGTCTTTCAACTGGCGGCACGTCGGCAGCCGCATCGTTGAACGTATAAAGGTTGTGAGCCTTGGCGATTTCAATCGTCTCCAACCCAGTTACTTGGCCGCGGTCGGACTGAATATTCAGATAGTGGATCGCAAGTGTCTTCGGGTTGATCGCATTGATCATCTGCTCCTTCGTCTCCACTTCAACCAATACCGCGCCCGTCTGTCGGATTTGGTGGTCAAAGGGATACCGATGAGCCTTCTGAATGATCACCTCGGTCTTTGGAAAATCGCGCACGTAGGGGAGCTGTCGGATGCGCGGCTCCGAATCTCCCGTCATCATGCCGGCGTATCCCACCACCAAAGCAGCCGCGGCGCCGCCCGTCACTAGCCCCGTGTATCCCGCAGGCGACTTGCACAGTTTCGCGATGAACTTCCCGGCCGCGACCTCAAGATCGTCGATCATGCAAAAGTGCTGGTTCCCGAGCCGCATCAGCTCCATCACTTCAGGCGCCATCACCGAACCGCCAATCACCGTCACCGTACCATTGATGTTGATGATCGGCTTCACGCCAAGTTCGGCGTAGATATTGCCTGTGGAACCCAGCCCCTTCGTAATGGGAACGATCGGGTTGCCGTCAACGCTTGACGCGGATTTTGACTTCTTCGCCCTCGCGCTCGCTTCGCTCGGCGCAAAAAGGCTGCCGCCAAAAGCGCTCATCGCAGAAAGTCCGGATAAAAACGAACGGCGGCTCCAAGCAGATTTCAAATTCATAACCTCGCTCCCCCTAACACTCTTAGACTCTTCACTTATGCGGAAGACGACAGGGAGTGTAACGCCACGCCGTCACTTTGGCTATCAAAAAGAGTGTTTTACAGTATGAAAATGCACAGCGAACCAACGCGTTCGTAGGAAGCGAAATCTCAATACGAATTCCAGCGCTGCCTTTCGCATCAAGCGAAACTTCAAGTGAGGAGCGCCAAATTTATCACGGCATGGCGGAGGAGTTGAGTTCCTGGGCGGGTTCGCCGGCGGCCATGCCTTGGGCGAGGATGAGCTGGCGAGCTTCGACGCGGATCTTCGGCAGGTGGCGCGCAAAAGCGACGGCACCGGCGATGGCAACCGCTCCGCCGAGCGCGACCGTCCAGGGAGCGCCGATGCGGTCCGCGGCGCCTCCGGCGAGCAACGCGCCAAGCGGGGCCATCCCCATGAACATCATCGAATAAACGGCCATCGTTCGCCCACGAAGCGCGTCGGGCACCATGGCCTGAATGAGCGTGTTCGACGAGGCCATTTGCACCATCATGCAGAAGCCGACTGGCACAAGCAGTGCCACCGAAAGCGCGTACCAGTGCGAAAACGAGAAGACGATCAGCGAGCCTCCGAAACCGGCGCATGAAATAAAGACGAAGCGGCCAAGGCCGCGCAATTCTGTGCGGGAAGCGAGCAATAGAGCGCCGATCAGCGCACCCACGCCCGTTGCGCCCATCAGAACGCCGAGCGTGCTCGCGTTGCCATGCAGGATTTTCGTCGCGAAGACGGGCATAAGCACGCTGTATGGCATGCCGACGAGACTCACCAATCCCAAAAGAAGGAGGATGGCGCGAATCGGCGCCGTATGACGCACAAACCGGAAGCCTTCCTTGATGTGCTCGATGGGTGAACCCTCGCTCGGCGCGGTGTTGGTGCGTTCGATTTTCATCAGCAACAGCCCGGCGATTACGGCGATGTAGCTGACGGCATTGGCGAAAAAGCACCAACCTTCGCCGATGCTCGCGACGAGAATTCCGGCAACAGACGGGCCGACGACGCGCGCGCCATTGAACATGGATGAGTTGAGCGCAATGGCGTTCATTAAATCTTCGCGGCCAACCATATCGACGAGGAAAGCCTGCCGCGCAGGAATGTCGAACGCATTGACGCAGCCCATGAGCGCGGCCAGCGTGATGACGTCAATCACGGTGACGCGTTTTGTGAGCGTGAGATAAGAGAGGATCGAAGCGAGAACCATCGACGAGGCTTGCGTCGCGATGACCACGCGGTGGCGGTTGAAGCGGTCGGCGACCACGCCGCCGATCGGCGCGAGCAAAAAGACCGGTATCTGGCTGGCGAAGCCCGCTATCCCAAGCAGCAGCGAGGAATGCGTGAGGCGATAGACCAGCCATGCCTCCGCTATCGTGTCCATCCAGGTGCCGACCAGCGAGATGAGCTGTCCGCTGAAGAAAAGCTGGAAATTGGGATGGTGCAGCGAACGGACCATATCCTGCATGCGCGAGCGACGCTCTGCAGGTGGCGATTGGCGCGGGGGAGATGTCTCCGATGCCGCCATAAACGTTCATTGTACGACGTTCGGCAAGCTGCCTAGAATTTTAGGTGAGACGAAATTCCAAATGGCACAGCGCGCCCGCATCCCGCCGGCCAGCCCGCGGCTCCTTACGCACCATTTTGCGGATTGGGGTTCTCCGGAGTTTCTTCGGGCGCGGACGGCGCTGGCGGAGCGAGGAGCCGCGCGCAGGCGCGTAAGATGCGCCGATAAGGCCAGTCCTTTTCGCGGAAAAGGATTTCGCCTTGGCGGGGTTTGGAGTAAAACCAGCGCGCCACGAGCGAAAGATGCTCGCTCAAATCGGCAGGCGCGGAACGCAACCCATAAACTTCACGCAGATTCGTGGTTTCGACGACGGCTTCATGTGGCTGAAGCGCCGGCACGGCGGTCGCTCCTCCATCATTTATTGTCTCCGGCGATGCTGCGTAACGGCTGGCCTTCTTCTTGGCGGCCTGTTCGCCCGATGAATCCGGTTCCAGCGCTTCGCGCAAGACAGCCTCGACCGAGCGGGGTTCGGAAAGATCGCCAAAATTCAGGTGGATAGGATCGGTGAGAGCGCCTGCAATAAGCGGGAATGCGATCACCGTCTTTTCCGCCGCGCCGCGCTGCAAAATCACCGCGTCCAGTTTGTCCAGGCGGTGCGCAACATCCGGCAGCGAACGCAGTGCCGCCTTGATTTTTTCCACGCGCTTGTGCAAAGCGGCGGCGCGCTCGAAATCAAGCGCTTCGCTCGCGGCTTCGCGTTCGCGTTCCAGAGGATCGAGCAGGGCTGATCCGCGCGTATCAAGACCGGTCACGAGGGCGCGAACGTCGGCCTCGTACTCGGCCTGCGTGCAGCCTGCAAAACATGGCGCCATGCACATCTTCATTTCGGAATACACGCAGCCGGGGAATGACGGATCGCGGCGTATCTTGATTTGGCAGCGCCGGATTTTAAACAGGTCGAGGATGCCCTCGTTAAATGCATCGGCAGCGCGGCGTGAGGGAAACGGCCCGACGTAAAAGCCTTCATCGGGGCGAATGCGGCGCGTAACGTAGCAGCGCGGATAGCTGTTGCGCAGGTTTACTTTCAGCAGCGCAGGCGGACGCAACTTCAGACGATCGCGATATTTCTGCCCGAAAAGGGCGCGCGCGTTCTGATAATAGGCAACCGCGCGTTCGAATTTCGATGCCGTGGCGCGGTAGCGAATTCGCGCCGCCACACTTCGTAGATTCAGCCGCTTCGATTCGCCTTCCGGCGCGCGCAGGAGCCGTTCAGTCGCGCGGCGGATATCCGCGGTCTGCGCAAGGTAGGGCTGCGCGCCGGGATCCTTCATTTCGAGAAGGATGACGCCGGGAACAGGAGGTAAAGCAGCGAAGAAATCCGCATCGCCGGCTGGGTCGAAGTCGAGAGTAATGTCAATCGTGAGCACAGACGAAGGATACAACGGCACGAATCCTCCGGCCTATTGGCGTTCCGCCTCGATCCTTAATTCATTGCGGGACTGAGTTGCGTCTATCGCGAATCCCTCTTGACTTCCGCGTCGGCAGCAGCCATCCTAACAAACTTTCCTCTCGGGCCTGTCTTGCCCGCGAGGCTCAATAAACCACGGGGTGTGGAGTTTGAAGGTTCGCGTCTGCTTTCATGACAGGTGTTTCGACGGGGCTTGCTCGGCGGCTATTTTTTCGCGCTTTTACCGTGAGCGTGTTAGCCCCGACGCCGAGTTTCTATACACGGGCATGACGCACAAAGCGTCCAAGCCCTTTGACAATGGCACGTTTGATGGCGATGAAAACGTGATTGTCGATTTCAAGTATTCAAGCTCGCCCTCGCTTACGTGGTGGTTCGATCACCACCAGAGTGCGTTCCTGACGCCGGAGGATGCGGAGCATTTCCGCCACGATCATTCAGGTAAAAAGTTCTACGATCCCGATTACAAGTCGTGCACCAAATTCCTCGCTACAATCGCATCGCAAAAATTCGGCTTCGATGCCAACCCTATCTCCGATTTGATTAAATGGGGCGACATCATAGATGGTGCGCAGTTCGCTTCGCCGGAAGAGGCCGTAGGCCTCGGACAACCGGCGATGAAGCTGGCACTCGTGATCGAGGCGGCGCCGGAAAATAACCTTGTGCAACAGCTTATTCCGCATCTGGCTTATCGATCGTTGCAGGAGATGATTGAATTGCCTGTGGTGCAGAAGCATCTCGGCCCGCTTCTTGAGCGGCACAAGCGCTCCATCGAGATCATGCGCGAGCGCGCCGATTATCGCGACGGTGTGGTCTATTTTGACGTGAGCGATCTCGATCTTGAAGGCTACAACAAATTTATCCCTTACTATCTCTACCGCGATGCCACCTACTCAGTCGGCGTAAGCGCGTCGCCGGCGCGAGCCAAAGTCTCAGTAGGCACGAGTCCGTGGAAAGAAGCGTCAGCGAACATTAATCTGGCCACGCTTTGCGAAAAATACGGCGGTGGCGGCCACGCAAAAGTAGCGGCTATCTCACTTGGGCCCGGCGACCTTGTCCGGGCGCGGCAAATCGCTCAGGAAATCACCGCCATTCTGCGAAAATCGTAACTGGCGATGAATTTTAACGACGTTCTCTCCCTCATCTTTTTTCCGGTGGCGATCGCGGCGATCTTATTCGTTTATTATCTGCGACGGTTCCCGCGGATTTATGTCCCGGACTACGCGCGTGGAGTGCGCTACGTGGGAGGGTCGTTTCGCGACGTGCTCGGGCCCGGCAGCTACCAGAATTTTACGCGCCGCGTGCAGATCGAAGTGGTCGACATGCGCCCCGTGCCTGTGATCCTGGACCGTATTTTTTATCGCGACGCACTGCAGAGCGATTCCGTGGTGAGCCTGGGTGCGGAGGTGCTGGTAGACGATCCGTATCTCGCGGCTACCTCGTTGAAAAATAAAGTGGCAGATTCGTTGCCCATTGTGCGCGACACGCTGCGATCGGCGCTATCGCGCGGCATTGCCGACGCAAGCCCGGAATACAGGGTAAAGGCCGCAGGCGATATCACAGGCGCGGTAAACGCAGAGTTAAAACGACACGGGATGAAGATTTCTAATGTGGAAATCACGGAATTATCTTCGCGTTCAACTTTCGCACGCCCGGCGATCGGACCAAACTAGATGTCGCATCGGAAATATTCATGATTATCACCATCGTATGCCTCGTCTTTATTCTGGCAACGGTTGCGATGCGCGTTTTCGGCGGGCGGCCTGGAAGCGTGACGCTGCTTGAGTATCAGCGGGCCGTTCTATATCGCAAGGGACTTCCGGTGCGCGAAGTCGGCACGGGTCGGCATCTAATTTTCACGGGCGTTGAAAAACTGATGATTGTGGATATGCGGCCCATTCAGGTGAGCTATGAAGGTCAGGCGGTCGCGCTGCGTGACGGCTCGGCGGCGCTGTATGGCGTCTCCGGTGCCGCTCGCGTGCAGGACGCGCGGAAGGCGATTTATGCGGCGGGAAATTACAATCATGTGCCGGCCTTTGTGCTGCTCTGCTGTGCGCGCTCGGTTTTAAACAACTGCACGCCCGCGGAACTGAAAGCGAAGGAAGCAGTAGCGGACCGCATTATGGAGCGCGCAAAGCCCAGGCTCGTGGCTGCCGGTTTCGAATTACTGTCATTTCGGCTGACGCAATTTGCGGTGACGCAACGGGCGTTTGAATAATCGTCTGCCGAGGCTTTCGCCTATTGATTGGATGGAGTGGATGGGTCGCTGAAGTTTGGCATACGGCGGGTTGTCGGCGATAATGACGCGACCAGGATAATAGCTGATGATTGAAAAAGGAGCCGAACCTTGCGCGCAGTCGTAACCGGCGGGGCGGGATTTCTGGGGTCGCACCTTTGCGATCTGCTGATCGAGCGTGGATGGGACGTACTCTGTCTCGACAACCTCGTCACGGGCTCGGACGCGAATATTTCGCATCTGCTTGCGCATCCGCGTTTTCGATTTGGCCGCCAGGATGTCTCACGATATATCGAAGTGCCCGGACCCGTGGATGCTGTGTTGCACTTCGCATCGCCTGCGAGTCCGCCGGACTATCTGAAGTGGCCCATCCAAACGATGAAGGTCGGCTCGCTCGGCACGCACAACACGCTGGGCCTGGCGCTCGCGAAAAAGGCTAAATACCTGCTGGCTTCGACATCTGAGTGCTACGGCGATCCAACTGTGAGCCCGCAGCCGGAAACTTACTGGGGCTATGTCAATTCAGTGGGCCCGCGAAGCGTTTACGACGAGGCCAAGCGATTTGCAGAGGCGCTGACGATGGCGTACCACCGCCATCATGGCGTCGACACGCATATTGTCCGAATTTTTAACACCTATGGCCCGCGCATGCGCTTGAATGACGGCCGCGCGCTGCCAAACTTTCTCTTTCAGGCGCTCACTGGAGAGCCGATCACAGTGTACGGAGACGGCAAGCAGACGCGCAGTTTCTGTTACGTCTCGGACCTGATCGATGGCATTTACCGCCTGCTCGAATCAGACGAGCATATGCCGACGAACATCGGCAATCCGCACGAGATCACGATCCTCGAGTTTGCGGAGCGGATTCGGAAACTCGTGGGCCGAGACACGCCGATCGTCTTCCGCGAACTCCCGCAGGATGATCCCAAGCAGCGTTGTCCGGATATCACCAAGGCAAAACGCATTCTGAAGTGGGAACCCAAAGTGAATTTGGAAGAGGGCCTGAAGCGCACCTTTGACTATTTTCGCGAGCGCGTAACGGCGGAAAATCCTGCGTCGTGAACTCTCGCCAAACGTACTATAAAAGCGAAAAGGGCGCTCGGCTGGTGGAGCGCCCCTTCATCACTGCGGAGATGGAAAAAGCTTAGTTGCCCGAACCGCCCGCACCAGATGCCGGAGGTGCGCCCTTTGTCGCAGTCCAGTCTCTAGTGTTCTGCCCCATGGTGACGGTGCCCTTCATCGAGTCGCCACTCACGGTGCCAGTGTAGTCGGTTTTGAACTCGCCTCTTTGGGTTGTGCGCGTCACGGAAAAGGTGATGTTATTGCCGGAGATCGTGCCTGTGAGCGGCGCATCGCCGCCACGGCCGCCCGCGAGCGTGCCCGTAAGCTTCTGACCGTCCTGCTTCAGCGTGAGGGTGCTGTTCTGCATATTACCGCCGCGTCCCTCCGAGCTGAGTGTCCACGTTCCAGCGACCTGTGCATCTTGCGCTACGGCAACGCCCACAATGCCCGCAATCGCAAAACACAGTACTGCAAGCAAAGCGATGTTTCTCTTCATCGATGCGCTCCTTGAAATTTACTCCTGAAATGTGAAAAGGAAGGCAACGTAGGTTCCCGTGTCCCTGGGCCGATTCGGAATAACCGGCCTTCCTTGCTTCCTAACAAGACGTGTGGCGAGGCCGTTCCGTTACATGCAGGGTATGCCCATCGGATAAACCGACCAGGCAAGCCGAACAAAATGGTAGGTCATTACGCGCCAGAAATACAAAGCACTATGGGCAGACTTCAGCCGAGCACATCAATGTCGCACTGGCAGAAATCAGTCCCTTTTGCAAGCAGCGGCTCGTCCAAAAATTTCGCCAGCGCGTAGGCGCAAGTATCTCTTGGATCCTTTCATCTCTGAGACGAGAATTGCGATGCCGACGAAGGCGCTGGAAACGCTCTTGCAGAGCGGTACCGATCGCGTCGGTAAGCGATTCTCCGCTCTCTCTGGCAATGGCCCGAGCTAGGCGCTCTATTTCCGGGTTCTTAATGCTGAGTGGCACAGGCACCTCTCTAAATATAGAAACCTAAAAACGCTGACCGCTGGCAATTGAATGAGGTCGGATGTGCAAACCAGTCCAAACATTAAGGAGTCCCAAGTATTCGCGGGTGACGGCGAGCGAATCGCGCGTATTGCGCCACCAGTGATCCGCATCAAACGGGTCTTCAGGAGCGCCATGAATGGTCGCTTTGGAATCGCTCCCGAAGAGCTTGTGCCAAAGCGCGCCCGCGCGTCGTGTGTGTTCGAGTGAAGTCACGATGATGATCGTCGATTTCCCTTCCCTGCTCATCTGGCTGTGTGCTTCTTCGAGTTCCTGTTCCGTGTCAACAATGTCGTTTGGTAGGACATGGATAGCCGATGAGGGAACGCCGAGGTTCGTCAGCACTGCCGCGTTGTAATCTTCATCAGACTCATAGTGAATCCCCATTTTTTGCAGTTCGGCGGCGGGACTCACAGGCTCCGTAAGCCAAATTTCCGAAGCGTAGCCCGCGCGAAACACCTTTGCCGCTTCCTCGGCGCGATAAGGCATGCTGCCGCTCAAAACAAGGATCACATCGGCGTGGGATAAGGGATTCTCGTGGATAAGCCAGCGGCCCGCATGGCGAAACGCAATAATGCCGCAAGCGGTGACGGCTATGAGAACGCCGATGACAACAAGGAAGCGGAGCGCACGGCTGCGCATAGCCATCACGAGCCTATGGACGCGGCGGGACGATAGAACGCCGGCTTGTAAGCAGCCCGCGAAGGCCGAGCCACAGGAATATCGGTTGGCGGAAACAAACGCGAGAGAGCACTTTCCAAGCTTCATCGCGTGAATATGTGGCAAGGGACCGCATGGTCGAATCGTTCAGCAAATCAACCATACGGCTGTAATCGGCTTGCTTGAATTCGTGCATGGTTCGCCGCAGAAGTAGATGCAGGTCTAGCTCGCGGCGAAGGGCGCGAAGCTCGCGACTGGCTCCGCCGCTGAGAATCGCTTCAGCCACTCCCATCGCACCGCGCAAACCGGTGACAATGCCACCAACCGTCGTTACTTTGACCTGGCCGGCAGCGTCGCCGACCAAATAGACAGATCCCTGCCCGACGCGCCGATGCACCGGAATCCAGCGCGAATAAACCGGAATGCGCGCGCCTTGGAATTCGATGGGCTCGAATCCCTTTTTCTCCAGGAATTGTTCGAAAGCACGGCGCATCTCAGGACCGCTTTCGCCGATTACGCCCAGCGCGCCCTGCGTCGCCGATTCCGGTACGAGCCAGTAGAAATAAGGTGTGTCCTGCGGAACGAACCAGACGCGCGACGTGT
This sequence comes from Binatia bacterium, assembly GCA_035607335.1. Taxonomy (GTDB): domain Bacteria; phylum Acidobacteriota; class Terriglobia; order Acidiferrales; family UBA7541; genus Palsa-295. The sequence continues at coordinate 9,863 of DATNBB010000119.1, forward strand.
CCCGGGCCACATCCTTCGGCAGCTTCACAATCGCCTGCATCAGCGGCACTGTGCGCACCGGTTCCCATCCAGCAGCGCGCCCCACGCGAGTCGTCGCACCATCCCCGCCGATCACGGTATCGGCATGAACCTCTTCGCGGGAGCCGTCCGAGCATCGCTCAATTTCAAGCGCCAAGCCACGCCGGGTCGGCTGCAGCGAGTGGAAACGCTTCCCAAATTCCAGTTGCGCACCGGCAGCGCGAGCTTCGTCGGCAAGGCTGCGGATCAGCTTGTTGCGCTCAATAATTAGATCGGGATTCTTCAGTGGAACCGTTGCGAAGCGACCGTCCGTGAAAATTTCGAACCGGCGAATCTCGTTGACGATGCTGCTCTCGCCCGCAGCGCCCAGCATGTCGCGCATGCGATGAGTGACGATGAGCGTTCGCGGCAATGGATCAAGCGTCTCATTGCGCTCAAAAACACGCACCGACAACCCTTTGCGCGCAAGCAGCGAAGCGGCGAAATACCCTGCCGCCGACCCGCCGACGACAGCGACCTTTTGGTTTGCACCCCCGGTTCGCGATTCGCCGGCCGTTTCTTCTGATCCTTGTGAACGCATCTCAGCCAAAATTTCGCAATCCTATCCGCAAGTTTGTCGCGCAGCAACCTGACAACTGACTGAAATCAATACACACGCGGCAGCATACCGGAGGCGAAAACGAAGGGAACCGGTGCCCACCGGATGAGGACACAATTTTCTCGCGAAGAGTATATCGTACGCAGCAAACCGATCCAATGTGGAACCGCGTCTCTTGCAGTCAGACCGGCGAGAATCACGAAGCCGGCGAAGATTTCGGCACCTTAACCTGGCGTTCGAAAGGAACGCTTTCGAGCAGATAAATAGCGGCTATTCCGGCAAAGGCCAGCCCGATCACAATCGCAACGGCAATCTGTGAAGAAACGCGGGCGACAACTAGCGAGACTGCCCCGGACACAATCGCAAAACCATACATCCCGAGGACGGCTCCCCGATGCCCCAGTCCCAGATTCGAAAGGCGATGCGCCGTGTGATCCTTGCCAGGCGACGTGAAAGGCAAAAGCCCTCGCCGCGAACGCGAAATGGAAATCAGCGTTGTATCGAACACAGGGACACCCAGAATCAAAATCGGCACGAACCATGTGACCGGAAACTGCGCACCTTCAGGGCGCATTTTCAGCCCCAATGTCGCCATCATAAAACCGAGGAACATTGCCCCGCCGTCACCCATAAAAATTTTCGCGGGGTTAAAATTCCAGCGCAGGAAACCGAGAGCCGCTCCCAATACAGCCGCACCAAGCACGCGGACCATGGTTTGTCCGCTGAAAATCGCCGATAAGGTGAAGAAAGCCGCCGCAATACCGGCAATACCGGCGCACAGGCCGTCCATGTGATCGAGAATGCTGAAAGCGGCGGTGATTCCCACCACCCAGAAAATCGTGAAGAGAATATCCAGGAAGTTGCCCAAGGGGCCGGATATCAATTCCGAAAAAAAATCGGCGCGAACACCGGAGACCAGCAGGATGATCGCTGCGACCGGCATGCCAACAAACAGCTTCACCTGATGATGCAGCAAGCCGCCATCGTCGAGGAAACCCACAAACGTGATGAGCATCGCCCCGGAAAGTATTCCCAGAATCTGCTCATAAGGACCGCCATGGCGCGTAAGCAGCACCGCTAGTGCGAAACCCAGAAATATAGCGATACCGCCGAGAAGAGGTATCGGCTTCAGGTGAACCTTGCGAGGCCCCGGCTTATCCACCATCCCGTAGCGCAATGCAAAGTACCTGATGGGAATAGTCAGAACGAGCGACGCGCAGAGCGCGATAACGAACGCGATCAGGTCAGCAGGAACTTTGGTCATGAGCGTCTATGTTTTTCCGGCAGCTTCTTCCACGATAGCTGTGAAACGATCAAGTTCTTTAGTTCTGGTGTAGTTGGATGCCACATCCCTTGCGCGCGAGGCCATTTTAGCCAGACGCGCTGGGCAATCCCGCAACTTGCGAATCGCTTGGGCCACGGCGACCGGATCGTCCGGATCGGCGGCCATGCCGCACTCGGACTGCATCGCGATGCGCGAGGCATCGCACTCAGTCGGTGCTACTGCCAATACTGGACGACCCGCGGCTAGGATTGAATACAGTTTACTTGGTACTACCACGCCTTCAAGACCTCGTTTCACGGTGACAACGTGAACGTCACCCGCCATCATCACGTGCGGAATCTGCCCCACAGGGCGAAAAGGCAGCAAACGCACGTTGGGCAGCCCTTTGGCAGCGGCTTCAATGCCCGCGCGGTTCGCCCCATCGCCTATAAACACCAGCCCCACATTTTCGTTTCGCAGCAGTTTCGCGGCTTCAATCAGTGTGCTCCAGGCGCCATAAAACCCGAGGTTTCCGGCGTGGACGACAACGAACGGAAACCCACAACGAAGCTCCTGCACTACCGAATCGCAGCGATCCGGCATGGAAGTGGGAAGCGTCGTTCCATCGCGAACAATCGCTACGCGATCCGCCGCGATTCCCTTTGCCAGGATACGGCTGCGCATATCATCGCCCAGAACAATCACTCGTTTTGCTCGATGCAATGCGCTGCGGTGCATTTTTTCCCAGCGTTGCACCCACTTGCCCGGACGAACGATGTCTCCGCCCACCGCCATATCCGGGTATAAGTCCCGGATGTTGTAAACAAATGGCCGGCCGGACATACGCGAAATAAACGCGCCGGCAATCCCGGCTATCGGCGGGTCGGTCATCGCAACGATGACGTCCGGACGCAACGCGATCGCGCGCGGCACAGCAAGCGCAAGATATGAGAGATAATTCGCGACCCGGCGTTTCATTTTGTGACGTGGATAATCCGTCGAGCCGACGCGCTCAACCGTAACCCCGTTTTGAACGTCGCGCCGCAAAAGCGCAAACGCGTAATACTCCGTTGGATCGTAGGAAGGACGCCCCGCAAGCACAGTAACTTCGTGCCGCTCTGCCAGGTGTTCAGCAACGAGCGCCGCCATTGTCGCAGTCGCAGACGTATCCGGCGGATAGTATTCGTTGAGCAGCAGAATACGCATGCAGACTATTCGGCGCCGCTGGCGGCAGCCGCGGACTTTTTCTCAAGTAGGAAATTGCCGATGGCGAGCACGTCCATCTGCGTGCGACGAAAGCAATCGAGTGCCTCTTCCGGACGGCACACAATCGGCTCATTGTCGTTAAACGACGTGTTCAGAACTGCGGGAACGCCGGTGATGTCGCCCACAGCCCGCAACAAACGCCAGTAAAGCGGATTGGACGTGCGGCTGACGGTCTGCAAACGAGCGGTGCCGTCAACGTGTGTCGGCGCGGGAATCTGGGAGCGCTTCTCTGGTTTCACCGGATAAGCAAACGTCATAAATGGCGAAGGATGCGTCTGCTCGAAAAATTCGCCCGTGGCTTCTTCAATAATCGATGGCGCGAACGGCCTGAAGATTTCTCGATGCTTGATGCGGCGGTTAAGAATGTCTTTCATCTCCGGCCGGCGCGGATCGGCCAGAATGCTGCGGTTCCCGAGCGCACGCGGGCCCCACTCGGTCGCGCCCTGAAACCATCCCACGATTTTTCCATCTGCAATGTGACGCGCCGTCGTCTGCAGCAGGGGCTCGTCTCGTAATTCGTCGACCCGCGCGCTTCCATTCGTCGCATGCGATTCGGCGACGGCGGTGCGAAGTTGAGACGCCGTGAACTGCGGCCCCCAATAAGCATGATCCATCTGGAAATTCCGCGGCTTTCCCAAAACGCCGTGATACACAGCGAATGCAGCGCCCACCGAAAGCCCCGCATCCCCCGCCGCTGGCTGCACGAAGACCCTCTCGAAAGGTGATCTCTCAAAAATCTTCCCGTTTGCCAGGCAATTAAACGCAACTCCACCGGCAAGGCAGAGATTTCTTTGTGCGGTTTTCGCGGCCAGGCCGGACCAGTTCGCTGCGAGCACCTCTTCGAGCGCGGCTTGCATGCTCGCGGCCAGATTGTAATGGCGCTGCGTGAGCGGCTCATCCGCCTTGCGCGCCGGGCCGAGCCTTTTTTCCAGATAATCGGAAAACAAACGGCCTTGGACCGGCGTGCTGTTCGCGTCACGCCACGTCATTTCAGCACCTTGCGATTGGTGAATGAAGTAATCCAGTCCCAGCCGGAACGAAATCGTTCCATCGGCTCTCACAATTTTACGGAACTCATCGAGGAATTCGGGCTGCCCATACGCCGCAAGCCCCATCACCTTGTACTCATCGCCGAATTTCCAGAATCCGAGGTACTGAGTCAAAGCGGTGTAATACATGCCGAGCGAATGCGGAAATGTGACCTCGCCCAGCGGCCGCAATTGCGCGCCTTCGCAAATTCCATACATCGCGCTCGCAAAATCGCCCAGACCATCGATGGAGAGAACAGCGGCGCGTTCAAACGGTGAACAGAAACACGCACTGGCGAGGTGCGCCGTATGATGCTCGATCCGGTGATATTGAGCGCGGACCGCCTCAAGCGACAAATCGAATGCCTTCGCGATCTCTTCTTGTATGCCCGCGAATTTCTTCATCACACGAATGCGATCAAAGGCGAATCGCGGCATCCGCATTGCAAATCGGGCTTTTGTTGCAAGCCGTGCCAGTGGATCGCGAGGCACCGCTATGTAGTCGACCTCGGTTAGTTTGGCTCCGGCCGCTTCGAGGCAGAACTGAATCGCGCGCACCGGCAGCCCAGCCGCATACTTCACGCGGTTGAGGCGCTCCTCTTCCACGGCTGCGATCAGTCGGCCATCAACGACGATCGCGGCGGAGGAGTTTGCATGATAGGCGTTGATCCCAAGAATGATCATGTGGTCAGGCCGCGCAGCTACGCGGCACGGAGCTAGCCCCACGCTTGCCTTGCTCCGAAATGAGCACAATTCTCACAGAACCAATCATAGGAACTACCCTGCGGAATACAAGGACCTATTTCCCCAAATATGCGAGAAGAATACGGGGAATCCTGTAGAACGCGGCCCCAAAAACCGTCATCGAGTGACAGCTACGTGGTCGCGATGGCCGCACTGCGCCGTTGCGTCGCCTCGGGATGTTGAACATGCCGCTTCACCCATTCATTCATCACATAAAGGCTCCACGGCCGGGACCACGTGGTACGCCCCTGCTGGAAATCATTCCAAACGCGAAGCGCAAATTCACGACTCAGAATTGGCGCCAGTGCCGGCGACCAGTCGGAAAGGCAGGAGCTTACGCGTTCGCGAAGCGAGCCGCGAAGCCACTTTTCCCAAGGAAACGTGAAGGTCCTCTTCCGGCCTCCGACCTGCCTGGCAATTTCGGCCGGCAGAAGGTCGCCCAGCGCGCTGATCAGAAGCGATTTGGGGCCATGTGGCCCAAGCTTTTGTGCTCCAGGTAGTGAAAGCACATATTCCACTAAAGGCGCATCAAGAAACGGGACCCGAACCTCAAGCGAATTGGCCATGCTCATCGAATCCGTATCGCGCAGAAGCGTATTCAGCATGTAAGAACGCAACTCGAGCCACGATACCGCCGTAAACGAGTCCATGTCGCGCGTTTCATCCGCACACTGGCCAATCCAACTGCGCCAGCGAGCGCCATCCGAGCCGGCACCGTACGCAATGTTGTGCCTGTTCCCTTCTGCCTCAAGCTGCGCCGCGCCAAGAACGCCGCCGGACCTGACTTGGTCGGGGGTAAAGAGTGCCCGCGTAAAGAAGTACGCGTGCGGGAAAGCCGTCGGATCCAGCCAGCTTGCTAAAGCCTTTTCGGACGCAGGGCTCGCTGCGGAGGCTCTTATAGCTTTCGACGTCCAAGCCACGGCGCGACGGAAGCTTTCAGGAACGATTCCGGCAATCGACATAAGCCGCGCCACCGAATGCGTCGTGCGAAACGTCGGATACCCACCGAAAATCTCGTCGCTGCCCAGCCCTGATAGCGCCACCTTGAGGCCGGACTGGCGGGCGGCCCAGGACACAAAGTAAGTGTTGATGCCATCCATGCTCGGCTGATCGAATGCCGCAATGGCCTCATCGAGACGCGCGAGCATTTCGTCGCCCGAAAGCTGCAACTCCGAATGTCGCGTACCGAGCCGCTCGGCCGTGCGACGGGCTTCGGCCGCCTCGCTGAATTCCAAATCCGAAAAGGCCACGGTGAACGTGTGAATGCCGGGATGCACCTTTGCAGCAAGCGCAGCGATAGCCGTGGAATCCAGGCCGCTGCTGAGGAAAACGCCGACCGGCACATCTGCAATCAGATGCGATTCGACCGCGTGTTCAAGGTCCGATCGCACGTGCGCCACCACAGCCGAATCGCCCGCGCGTCGCTGATCGCCAGCGGAAGAGAATCCAGCGCCTTTCATTTGCCAATAAGGCTTCGATATCAGTTGTGTGGATCGGCCATCTGCCGAGATCTCCGCGAAATGCCCCGGAGGCAAAGAGT
>DATNBB010000125.1:0-6711 GCA_035607335.1 Binatia bacterium
CATTGCGAATTTCTCGCGCAGCTCTTTCACGGCGCGCATGTAAGCTGCCGCCACTTCCTGATTCACGCCGACGGCAGACGGACCCGCCATCTCATACTGAACCGTCAGATCCACATGTCCGCGCCGCAGGCGCTCGCGAACGATCTTGCGCATCGCAGGCTCCAGTGGTTCGAAACCTTCTGGAACGCGCAGATGCAAGTCGAGAAAGCGATGATTCACGCTGCGCAACGAAACGCGCAGGCTCCAGCCGTTTTCAAGCGCGTGTGCTTGCGCATAACCGGTCATGGAGCGGAGGCCGCGCGGCATCAGCAACCCTCCGCTGCGCGAACCGTATCGGCATCGCGGAACTGCATCTCGTAAAGCCGTGCGTAAATGCCGCCGCGTGCGAGCAGTTCGTCGTGCGTGCCGCGTTCGGCGATTACGCCTCCATCTACGACCACGATTACATCGGCCCGCCGAATCGTGGTGAGGCGATGCGCGATCACGAAGACGGTGCGCCCGGCCATCAAATTATTCAGCGCATCTTGAACCTGTATTTCCGATTCTGTGTCCAGTTCGGATGTGGCCTCGTCCAGAATCAATATGGGCGCATCTTTCAGCAGCGCGCGGGCTATGGCCAGGCGCTGGCGCTGGCCGCCGGAGAGGCGCTGCCCGCGGTCGCCGACGACCGTCTGGTAGCCATCGGGCATCTTCATAATGAACTCGTGCGCCAGGGCCGCTTCCGCCGCCGCGCGAACCTTTGCTTCCGGCATTTTTGGTTGGCCGTAGCAGAGATTGTTCCAGATTGTGTCGTTGAAGAGGATGGTTTCCTGGGTCACGATGGCCATCTGCTCGCGCAACGAACGAAGCGTCACCTCGCGAACGTCGTGTCCATCGATTCGAATCGTGCCGGAGGTGGCATCCAAAAACCGAGGCAGTAAATTGACGAGAGTGGTTTTCCCCGCGCCGCTCGATCCCACGATTGCGACCACGGTTCCTGCCGGCACATTCAGATCGATCCCGCGCAAAATCAGGCCGCTGCTGTCGTCGTAGCCAAATATTGCGTCCTCAAATTGAATCGATCGCGAAAAGCGCGGCAACATCTTTGAGCCCGGCGCTTCGACCATCTCCTCCGGCATGTCGATATAGGCGAATACCTGCGCGGAAACGCCGACGGCCTGCAGAAAAAGCTGATAGACGGTACCCAGGCGCTTGAGCGGCTCGGCGGCCTTGAAGAGCGCAAAAGCGAAAGCAACGAACGAGCCCTCCGTCATGCGGTGCGCTTTGATCTCGCCGCGAGCGACGAAAAGGACCAAGGCAATGACGAACGCACCGAGAAAATCCATCACGGGCGAAGTAGCCGCAAACGCGCGAATCCAGCGCATGTTTTCGCGCAGCAGGCGCCTGGCTTCCTCCCGGAATTTATGGATTTCGAACTTTTCCATGCCGAATGCCTTCACCACGCGGTTGCCGCTGATCGTTTCTTGAACGATCTGGCTCAAGCCCGCAACGTGCGTCCGGCTCTTTTGCGACGATTTCCGAATCTTGCGCCCGAATTTCCCGGCCGGTAGCACCACGAGCGGAACGAGCGCGGCGCACCCGATCGCCATTCTCCAGTCGATAACGAGCAAGGCGAGAACGAAAGCCACAAGGCTGAACGATTGCCGAAACAATTCCGCAAACCAGTCGGAAAACGCGGGACGCATCTGCTCGATATCGCTGATAACGGCTGACATCACGCGCCCAACGGCATTCTCCTGGAAGAAGCCGACGGGCTGTTGCACGACTTTCGCGTAGACGCGGTTGCGCAAATCCGTGATGCTCGAAAGCCCTGCGTGCTGAATCAGCAGACTACCGGCATATTCGGCGACTCCCTTAACGATGAAGATTGCGAGCAGCGCCACGGCGAACACGTTGAAGACGTTATGGATAGACGCAGGCACAAAGGAACGCAGGTCCAAGGTGTAATTCGTGTGCGGAATCGTGAAAAGGGGCAGGCTCTGTGCCGGAGTGCTGGGATTCAATACGACATCGACCGCAGGTTTGATCGCGAGCGCGACAATTCCTTCAAGTGCCCCCATTAACAGCATCAGGAGAATGCCGAGCGCAAGTTGCGGAGCGTACGGCTTCAGATACCCGAACAAGCGGCGAATCTCTTCGCGCTCGCTGAGCAAAGACCGGTGTTCTGCCTGTTCCATTTTCAAGTAGAAGCTCTAAACCGCCAACATACAACGCTTAGGGAGCGTGTTGTTCAATTTACGATGCAATCTTGTCCATATCGCGGTGCAGGATTTTTGCGGCAATGCCTTGCTTCTGCAAATCGTGCCGTATTCGCTCCGCCAGCGCCACAGAACGATGCCTGCCGCCGGTGCATCCGAGCGCCACGGTGAGATAGCTCTTTCCTTCACGGGCGTAGTGCGGAATCAAATACCGCAGCAGCGCCTCGATCCGCTTCACAAACTGCCCCGTCTGCGGGAAGGAGTAAATATAACGCGCCACGGCGGGATCTTTCCCGCTATGCGGGCGCAACCGCGGCACGAAGTGCGGATTCGGCAAGAAGCGAACATCGAACACGAGGTCCGCGTCCTGCGGAATGCCGTAACGATACCCGAAGCTGACTACGGACACCATCATCGCGCGGTCGCCTGTGGATTCGAACCGCTTGATGATGAAATCCCGCAACTCGTGAACGTTGAATTTCGTCGTGTCGATGATTACGTCCGCGAGCCTGCGAATCGGCGCCATCCGCTTGCGTTCGGCGCGGATGCCGTCGGCAATCCGGCCATGTGCCGCCAGCGGATGCGGACGGCGCGTCTCGCTGAAGCGCCGGATCAGCGCCGTATCGCTCGCCTCGATGAAAATCAGCGTCGTATCGTGTTCGGCGCTGAGCTTGCGGTAAATTTCGGGGAATTTGCCGATCAGTGCGCGTTCGCGCGCGTCGACAAGGAGAGCGGCGCGATCGATTTCTCCGCGGCCCGCTTCAAAAATGTCGCCGAATGCGGGGATAAGGCCGACAGGCAAATTGTCCACGCAATAAAAGCCCAAATCTTCGAACGTATTGAGAACAGAACCTTTTCCGGAGCCGGAAAGTCCCGTGAGGATTACAAGCTGGCGAGTCGGTCGGCGCTTCGGGCGCTTCGGGGCGGGGCGGCTCACGGTGGCGGCAGGCTACGCTTTCACCCGGCGGCGATGCGTGCTCGGGATGCGCAGGTCCTCGCGATATTTTGCCACGGTGCGCCGGGTCACATCGATTCCTTCATCCTTCAGCTTTTTGGTGATCTGGTCGTCGGTGAGCGGGCGTGTCGCGTCTTCGGCCTCGATCATCTGCTTCACCCGCCGCTTGAGTGAAAGCAGTGACATTTCCATGCCTTGCGGCCCGTTGACCGATTCCGAGAAGAAGCTGCGCAGTTCCAGCACGCCCCGCGGCGTAATCACGTACTTGTTGGCCACGGCACGGCTTACCGTCGAAGGGTGCACGCCAACCTCTTCGGCCACTTCCTTGATCATCATGGGCCTAAGGTGATCCGGCCCGTAATCCAGAAAATCGGCCTGGCGCCGCAGAATCGATTGGCAAACGCGCTGGATCGTATGTTTGCGCTGCTCTATGTTCTTCATCAGCTGAATCGCAGCCGTGAACCGCTCTTTCACATAGTTGCGCACGTCGCGATCGGCGGCATCGCGCGACAAAAGCCTTCGGTACGTGGGATTCAGGCGCAACTGCGGCACGTCATCGTCGTTCATGAAGACCTGCCACTCGCCCTCTTCTTTGCGGAATTGCACATCCGGTTCGACGAGGCGTGGTTCCGTCTTGTTGTAACGCGAGCCAGGGCGCGGATCGAGCCGCTTGATCACATCCACGGCGCGCTTCACGAGTTCGACAGGGCGATTCAGAGCGCGCGAAACTTCCTTCAACTGATTATTCTGCAAAAGCTTCAGATGCTCGGTGATGATCTGCTGCGCAAGCACGTTTTGCGGATCGACCACTTTCAGTTGCAGCAGCAGACATTCCTGCAAATCGCGAGCGGCGATACCCGGCGGATCGAACTCCTGCACCATGGTCAATGCTTCTTCCACATCTTCCGTGGAGTAGTTCCCCGAGGCCGCGATCTCTTCGAGCGTGGCCGTTAGATAGCCGTTTTCGTCGAGGTTGCCGATAATCGACTCGGCGATCTTCCGGACCGTCTCGGAGCAAATTGCCATGCTCAGTTGCCAAGTAAGGTGATCGGCAAGGCTGGAGGGTGAGGAAAGGAACTTATCGAAGCTGGGCTTTTCGACCTCTTCGTGTTCGCTGCTGGCGACGCGTTCGGCGCCCGTATCGAGGTATTGCGTGAAGAAGGAGCCGAAGTCAAATTCATCGAAGGGATTCGAACCCTCGCCCTCGGGAACGTTCTCCGTTTCCTTCTTCAGGAAGGCTTCGTCCGTATAGTTCTCAGCCTGAACGCCCGTCTCTTCGAGTTCCTCGAGGACGGGATTCGCCATGATCTCCTGATTGATCATCTCCTTCAGCTCCAGCCGATTCAGCGCCAACACGCTGACCATCTGGACCAGCCCGGGCGTCAGAATCTGCTTCTGCGCCACGCGAAGATGAAGTTTTGGTGCGAGGTAATTCATTGTTGTAACGGCACTTAATGCAGCCGGAATGCTTCTCCCAGATAGATGCGCCTCACGTCGGCGCTGGCTGAAATTTCGGCTGGCGTCCCTGTCGCCAGTATCTTGCCCTCACTAATAATATAGGCCCGATTCGTCACGGCGAGCGTCTCCTGCACGTTATGGTCTGTGATGAGAACGCCAATGCCAGCCGCGCTCAAATCCGCGATTATTTTCTGGATATCGACCACCGTAAGCGGGTCGATTCCGGAAAACGGCTCGTCCAGCAAAATAAACGACGGGGAAAGCACGAGCGACCGCGCGATTTCCAACCGGCGCCGCTCTCCCCCCGAAAGCACATTCGCTTGGCTGTAACGGACTCCATCCAAACCCATTTGCGCAAGCAACTCTTCCACTCGCTCGCGGCGCTGCTCGGGCGTGAGCGAAAGCGTCTCAAGCACCGCCAGCAGGTTCTCTTCGACCGTCAGCTTGCGAAAGACCGAGGGCTCCTGAGGAAGATAGCTGATGCCGTTGCGGGCCCTGAGGTACATGGGGAGGTCGGTAATATCCTCGTCATCCAGCAGCACCCGGCCGTAATCCGGCCGAACGAGCCCGACCAGTATATTGAACGTCGTAGTCTTTCCTGCGCCGTTCGGCCCGAGCAGACCAACCACTTCGCCCTGGCGAATCTCTAGGCTGACGTTATCGACGACTCTGCGGCCCCGGTACGCTTTCTTGAGATCAGAAGCCTGAAGCTTTTCCATGCAGGTTCATTTCTCAACCCGGTGCCTGGTCAGCGTGCGCGAACCTTCTTCGGAATCCACCGAAATCGTATCACTCGCTACATCGAAGGTCAACGAATGGCCCGTGGTTGTGTTGCCGTTCCCGTCTGTAATCCTTGGCTGACCGCCTGTAAATACGAACTTTCCCCGCGCAGCATCGTATTCCGCTTCCTGAGCATAGCCGCGAAAGCCGTTTTGGTTCACGATCACGCCGCCTTGCGCGACGGCACGCTCCACGCCGCGGCCGCCAAACGCCGAATTATTAACGCCTTTTTGGCTCGCACCGGGAGGAGCCAGATACACGTCCATCGTAGCGGAATGCAGAGAGCCTTGATCGGAGCTGGCCGTTACGTCGCCAATCAGGTGCGCCGCGCTTGCTTCACTCGAAAACGTGAGCTTTCGCGCGCGAATTTGCCACACCGTCTGCTTCGCGACTGCACTTGCCGCCGTGTTTTGCTTAGCCGGCGCCGAGATCGGCAACAGTACTTCACCGGGCGCTTGTGGGAACACGGCGACGACGTTGCCTGCCGCTTCGAGCTTTCCGTCTTTCTGTGACACCGATATCTGGTCCGCCTGCAGAACGGCCTGCCCCTGCCAAAGCCGCGCGTGCCCTCGGAAAGTGACATCGCCTGCGTTGATCGAGCCCGTTAGCGCGTCGCCTGAGATATGCGCGTCGCCTTCGCCCAAGGCGATATTGCTTATGCCGGTTTGAGATGCCCCGCTTGTGGATGATTTGCGCTGATTGGCGTTTGATTGTGCCATTTCGGTCGATATAACGCCGCCGCTTGCCTTAATTTCGCCAGTCTTCTGATTAATCGTCACCGCCCCAGCCGAAGTCCGGCTCAGCCCGTCGCTGAAAACAGGCGAGCCTTCGAGCGTAATCGTATCCGTTGCCTGCGTCACGCGCGCGCGGCCTGCCGTCGCAACTTTGCCGTCCTGTGTAAGCCGCACGCCGCCGCTTTCGTCGACGGTAGCCCAATCGCCGCCCGGAGCGAATGTCGCCACCAGCTCCTTGGCCGTGCTCGACTGCGGCTCGCCGTTCGCAGGCGTGCGCGTGATTTCAACGCCGGAGTGGCCGAGGAGCTTTTGCAGCTTTCCGTCAGGCCCAAATTGAGCAGCAAATTTTGCCGCCTTCAGGTCCAAGGCTTGGTTCGACGTTTTCGATTCGATTGTCGCTGGGCCAAGCGTCTCCGCGCTCTCGATCGTCTGTCGATTCATTGCAGGCGAATTGCCGCTGGCGTTTGCCGGCGCCGCGAAATGGATTTGCAGGGCGCTCGTCTTCAGCGTCCGCATATTTGCGCCCGCCGTAGTCTGCGCCGAAACGCCTCCGCTCGCGGTCATCTGCTGCAAAAGATTCCGCCCG
>DATNBB010000130.1:0-5331 GCA_035607335.1 Binatia bacterium
TATTGCCTGGATTCGCCCGGACGAAAACGGCCGCCTGCGCGCTATTAATCCCGAAGCGGGATTTTTCGGCGTCGCACCGGGCACGTCTGCGAAAACCAATCCGAACGCGATCGCTACCCTCGCGAAAAATACGATTTTCACAAATACCGCGCTGACTCCTGAAGGCGGCGTCTGGTGGGAAGGAATGACCGACGAGCCGCCCAAGGAGTGTCTCGATTGGAAGGGCAATCGTTGGACGCCGCAAATCGGTAAAGAGACCGGCGCGACCGCAGCGCATGCGAATGCACGTTTCACCGCGCCTGCCGCACAATGCCCTTCGATCGATCCTGCATGGGAAGATCCGGAAGGCGTGCCGATCAGCGCGATTATTTTCGGTGGTCGCCGCGCTACCACGATGCCGCTCGTGTATCAGACGTTTAATTGGACGTCCGGCGTTTATACCGGCGCGACCATGGGCTCGGAGATGACTGCAGCAGCGACAGGAACCGTAGGCAAAGTTCGCCGCGACCCGATGGCGATGCTTCCTTTTTGCGGCTATCACATGGGCGATTATTTTCGGCACTGGATCAAGATGCAGCGTTCGTTGAGGGTCACGCCGAAAATTTTCCATGTGAATTGGTTTCGCAAAGACGAGCAGGGCAAGTTCCTGTGGCCCGGTTTCGGCGAGAATATGCGGGTGCTGAAGTGGATTGTCGATCGCGCGCGCGGCCGCGCTCTTGGTCAGGAGACGCCCATCGGGTGGATGCCGCGTCACGAAGATATGGAATGGCAGGGCCTGGACTTTTCGCGTGAGCAGTTTGATAAGCTGCAGGCTTTTGATCGGGACACTTGGCGCAAGGAAGTGCTCGATCACGAAGAGCTTTTCATTCAGCTCCAGGACCATTTGCCGAAAGAAATGATCTTTGAGCGCGAGTTGCTGATTTGCCGGTTATGACCTGGGTCCCGTTATTTGCGTTGCGGTGTGATTCGCGCATCTAAAGGGACTACTGCCTTGACGGTGGTGCCGCTGTCGCTGGAAGCGACGTGGAGTTGACCGGCAAGTTCCTTGATGCGCTCCTGCATGCCTCTGGTTCCTACGCCGGAGCCGTTCCTTTGCTTCATGCCTTTGCCCTGGTCTTTTACTTCCAGCCAAACTTCACGCGCATTGGCACCGAGCGCAACGCGGGCGGTTCTGCTGCCGGAGTGCCGATGCACGTTGGTCAGAGATTCCTGCAAAATCCGGAACAGGGCGATCTCAATGTCCGGTCCAAAGCGATCCAGCTCATCCGGGACGTCGAGTTGTACTTTAATGCCGCTTCGGCTTGCAAATCCCTCGGTGTACCAGCGCACTGCGGCTGGCAAACCCATTTCTTCAAGCAAAGGCGGATAGAGCAAATGCGATATTGTGCGGACTTCGTTTGCACACGTTCTGCTGATTTCGACGGCTTCTCCGACGCTTGCCAAGGCATTTGCGGGCAAGTCCGCAGGGTGCTCCACTAGCGGCGACAGGACCATATTGATTGCACCGAGATGCTGGCCCACGCTGTCGTGCAGCTCGCGCGCGATCTTCCGCCGTTCTTCATCTTGGGCGCGCATCAAATGCACGGACATTTCGCGCAGCCGAAAGTTGGCTTGCTCGATTTCGAGATTCTTTTGCCGGAGCACGGTCGCGCGCTTCTGTTTGGCGATCCCTACCAAGAAAAATGCCGCGCAGGCGACCAGGTATGTCGTCGTTTCTGCAAGCTCGCGGCGCGAAAACATACTGAGCGTGAAGGCCGGCGGAGAAAACAGAAAATCGCCCACCACGAGCCCAAGTACGATGGTCAACAATGCAGGTCCGCGCCCCAGGAACCAGGCAGAAAAAGCTGTCGCCACCATGAACGTGGTATACGCCATGAATGTAGACGATTCCGATCCCGTGCCGTCCACAATTGGATGGATCAATACTCGAAGGACTAGTGCGACCAGGACGGCGAGAAACGCAACTGTGTAGGGACCGATCATCCTCGCAAATGAATGCGTTAGATCTTCGGTGCGCAAATGCATTTTCAAACTTTCCCGCGGCGGATGTGGTGCATGCGCGGGGCAGGGAAAAACGCGCTTGCGTCGTGCGTGCAGGAATCATACCACGAGGAAGTAAATGCGGAAACTGAGGTCCGCTCGCGATAAGATCACGGTAGATTCAGGGCCGCGATAACCGTTGAAGGCCGAAAAACGAGCGGCCGCGCATAGCATTGCTGCTTCGCAAAAGAATCCGATCTAAAATCAACAGCCCTGCCTCGTTGGGACGCGAAGCAGGGCTGTTGTGATTCTTGACTGACGCCCTTTTAGGCGCCGATAACCGGAGTCGGGGTCGAAAGCGCCGTCATCACCTCTTTAAAGAGGTACTTGCATCCTTCGACCTGGTCCCAAGGGCCGACTTCGTATTCCAGTGCAAACGTGCCCTTGAATCCGTTGGCCAACATGATCCTCGTCGAACGCTGCACGTCATTCTTGTTGCCCCAGCGATCCCAATATTTCGCGTGGACGTTTGTGTGGGCGTACGGCGCCAATGCTTTCAGCCCGTTGAAGAGCATGTATTCTTGCTCCCAGTTGCCGAAGTCGGGAGAAGCTTCGCAGTAGGGGTGATTCACCTCATCGACGATCGTGCGGATATTCATTGGGTCGGCGGCGAGTCCCCAGTGGTTCTCGAGTGTGACGCGTATTCCATAGTTCCCGCCGAAATCCGCCATCTCTTTGTACGATTCGATTGCTGCGGCAATCATCGGGACGATATCGATATTACGCGGGTATCCGTCGCCCGGTCCGCGGGGAACGGCGTTCGGACGAATGCTCGGACCGAGCGCCTGCGGCGAATTCATGCGCATCGATTTCACGCCGAGCACGGAGAGGCCTTCGATCCAACGCTTGCCCATTGCCACGCCAGCTTTGCGCAGGGCGTCCTTTTCGGGTGACCCATATTCGGCGAGGTTCGTCGGCGCATTATTCGAGATGTGTTGCACCTTCACGCCAGCTTTGACGCAGGTGTTGGCCAGCTTATCCAGCCACTTTCGGCCGGAAGGACTTAGAGGATCGAAGCCGCGGTCTGCCGCTCCCTCGGGGAAGAACATTGTCTCGTCATCCACGTCTCCAAAGAGCGCGGAGTACAAATCCATGTGCGTGACGCCGGGAAAGGTGTCTTTCGTAAACTGCGGGAAATCGAGCATCGTGATTTCGCCGTACTTCGCCTTCTGTTCCGCGGGCGTGGGAAGCTTCGCGCGCGCTTCAGCGGCCGCTTTTGCCACCGCCAACGGTCCCGCTGCGTTGGGATCGTTCGCTAAATCGTCCGGCTGCGCGGCAGGGCCACGGCCCGCGCCGCGTCCTGCTCCACGCCCACGGCCCGGGAATGGGCGCGTCTTAAAAAGGTTCCGTACTCCATAGGAATTCGCGGCAATACGTTCCAGATTGAACTTTTCTTGATCCGCCTGTGCTTTCGCCTCTTCGGCGGGCGTTAGCATCACTCCGGCTGCGGCCAAGCCGACGCCTGCCGCTTTAAAGAAATTACGCCGGTCCAGCGTCATCTTGCCGGTTCCATTCTTATCATCCATCGAGGATTCCTTTCTCCTATGGGTGTGCGCTGAGCAGCTACTTGCGCTCGGACTGTAGCAGGATTTGCGCGATATTAATATCAAAATGCCCTGCGCCTGCGCCATTTTTTTCTCTTTGACGCATTGCCTCGTGTGATAATTGCGTGCTCGCATTTAAGTTTCACGACTCTCACGAAACGAATAGAACGCCGAATTATATGACTGAGCCAATACACTCTGCCGAAGCGCGACCGAAAGCGGGCCAGCCTCTCAATATCGCCGTTGCCGGTCTCGGCTTCATGGGACTTACTCACCTGAAAGCCTGGAGGCAAGTGCCGTTCGCGCGGCTCTGCGCCGTGATGGATATGAGCGAAGCTCGGCTAACGGGAGACCTCTCCTCCGTCGGCGGCAACTTGGGCGTCGCCGGAGAAAAATTCGATTTCTCGGCAGTCCGAACATATCGCTCGCTCGACCGGCTGCTGGCTGATCCCGAAGTTGACGCTGTCGATATTTGCCTTCCGACGAACGAACACGCCGACGCTGTCATAGCTGCTCTTCGCGCCGGCAAACATGTGCTCGTTGAGAAGCCGCTCGCGCGGAACGAGAAGGAAACGGCCGCTATCCTGGCCGAGTACAAGCGAAGCGGCCGCATCTTAATGGCCGCGCAGATCCTCCGCTTCTCACCGGCGTATGTTGCTCTTGCGGACGCTCTTAAAACCGCTGGCCGCCTTGACTCTGCCGTGTTTCGCCGACGTTGCGCTGCGCCCACCTGGAGTGGTTGGCTTAGCGATCCATCCCGCAGCGGAGGCGGCATCTTCGATCTTTTGATTCACGATGTGGACTACTGCGTTTCGCGTTGGGGCGTGCCGTCATCCGTGCGCGCCGTCGGCCACGAAGACCTGCCGCGGGGCATTGACGTCGTTCACGCGGAACTGCAATATCCGGGCAGCGGCCCTGTGATCGTTACCGGTGGTTGGCACCACCCCGGAGCATTTCCATTTTCCATGGAATTCACGGTCGTTACCGACCAGTGCACGTTCGAATGGACGCACGGGGCGCCGCACCTTCACGTATATGGCCCGGACACCGAGTCGACGAATCGTGACCTTCCCACCGGTGACGCCTTCGCCGCAGAAATTGCATATTTCGCGGATTGTGTGATTCACGGGCGAACGCCTGAACGCTGCATGCCGGAAGAGTCCGCGCAATCCATTGCGTTGATGCACCGCATTATTGAGTCGAGAAAACGAAACGGAGAGACTATTCCATGCAAGATTTGAGAGAACGTGAAATCGGAGTGCTCTTCTGGCCCACGCCGGATCCGAAAGAGATATTGCCGACGGTTGCGAGCTTCGGAGTCCGATGCGCCCAACTCGGCATCGGTGGCGACCTCGATCTTGGTGTGGCGCCTGCGTGGAAAAAGGCTCTTGCGGACGCCAACTTGAGAATTACGACAGTCTGCGCCGCCTACAATGGCGAAGATTACGCCGATATTCCGACAGTGGAACGCACCGTCGGTTTTATCCCCGCCGACACACGTTCAGAGCGCGAGGAGCGCACGCTTCGGGTCAGCGACTTTGCCGCGCAAGTTGGAGCAAAGGGAATCGCGACGCACATTGGCTTCGTGCCACACGATCCTTCGCATCCGAATTACGTCGCCGTTCGCGAACTGGTTCGCCGGATTTGCGACCATGCCGCGAAACACAATCAAACGTTCGCGCTCGAAACCGGCCAGGAAGCGGCGCCGGTGCTCCTGAATTTCATTCGCGATGTTAACCGCCCGAAT
>DATNBB010000156.1:0-2673 GCA_035607335.1 Binatia bacterium
CGCATGACACCGCAGGACCGGCGCTTCCTCGAATCGATGCGTATTCGCGTGGACGAGGATGTGATGGAAGACGAACCTGCGGAATCGAAAATCGCGATTACGGCCCAGGACATCAAGTTTCTAAAGTCGCTCAAAATCTCATTCGACGAAGAGCTATGAAAATTTCCAATGCATTCTCCGCTTCCCTGCTGATCGCGGCTCTGGCAATCGCAGCCGCCCCAGCGCGCGCGCAAGACCCGGTTTCGACCGCTGTTGCTGTCGCGGCGCCTATCGTCGTTCACACGATCGTTCGGCCGAAGAAAAAGCAGCCCTCGGGAACGTGGATGAAGGTAGAGGTTCTTCACGCGGATAACAACTCGATGGTCGTCAGCGAACAGGGCAACGAGCGAGTGATCCACACCTTCACCTATAGCCCCCAAGTAAAAGCCAAAATGCAGAACATCATCAATTCGGGCGGCTATCAATACGGCGACAGGATTAAAGTCCAGTACGCGCCGGGATCGACCGTCGCGCTGAAGATTCACGGTAAGCCTTCGAAACCTGCCATGGCGCTTTACACCCACTGAAGCAATTAAGGCCGAGCCCGAAAGGGCGCAGCCCTTCACAGACTCAGGGTAAACCTTCGTAAACTCAGGGTAAAACAAGCAGCGCCCGTACGATGTGTGCGTCACTACATCGTCTTGTAAGCTTGTGCTACAACTGCATGCATGGTGCGCCCGCCTGCAGTTGCCGGGGCTTTCTATCCTGCCGAGCCGGCCGAACTCGCGCGGCAGATAGACGAGTTTTGCGCGAGCGCGAGTTCGGGTGTGCAGACGAGAACGCGAGCGATCGCGTGCGTCGTTCCCCATGCGGGCTATATGTATTCCGGCCATGTCGCCGGGGCTGTTTATGCGGAACTTGAGATTCCCGAGCGCTGCATTCTGCTCGGGCCGCGACATTTCCCGCAAGGCCAGCCGCTTGCCATTCTCAGCGAAGGTAGTTGGCGGACGCCTCTCGGCGACGCGGAAATCGACGCACAATTAGCGGCAGATCTGGCGCATGCGTTTCCTTTGTTACGTGAAGACAGCGTGGCACACGCACGTGAACATTCACTCGAAGTGCAGATTCCGTTCTTGCAGAGATTGGCGCAGCAGAACGCGCGGAGCTTTCGCTTCGCGCCGGTGGTGCTCGCGTCCGATCGTTATCTCGTGCTCGAAGAGTTGGGCCGCGCCGTGGCGCAGACAATCGCGAAGGCGGACGCGGCGCAATCGGGGCCGGTGCTGATTATCGCCAGCACGGACATGAACCATTACGAGAGCGACGCCGCGACGCGCGTGAAAGATGCTCGCGCGATTGAACGCATTCTCGCGCTCGATGCTCGCGGGCTCTACGACACGGTTCGCAACGAAGGCATCACGATGTGCGGGTACGCGGCGACTGCGGCAACGATTGTTGCAGCGCGTGAACTCGGCGCTACGGAGGCGCGGCTTGTGCGCTATGCAACATCTGGCGACAGTAATGGCGATTATTCGCGCGTGGTGGGATATGCGGGCGTGATTATTCGGTAGGCGGGTGCTAGAGCATTTGCACGAACGATGTAGCGAGGAGCCGAGAACCAAAGCGCCGAGCCGGCCGTAACATAGGCAAAAAACCAACAGCAAAAACCGCCGCCGAAACAACATCGCCAGCCACCGCAAAAAAGACAAACGAAACAAGAGGGGTCCTTCGCCGCGCCCTTAAACACGGGCGCGACTCAGGATGACGGCAATACAGTTGGGAGAGCCGTGATCGCGGGCAGAAGGACGAGCGACGAGCTATGAAGCGCGGAAGAAAAACCACCAGAAAAAGGCTCAGGTCGGCCACAAACGGCACGGCCGACCTGAGCTACATTTTGCGGAGGGTTTACCAGCCGCCGGCTTTGATCAGGTTGGCGGCATTCACGGTACCCAAGCCGGTGGCGCGGTCGTAGCCGGTGCCGGCGTTGTAGCCGCTGAGGACGCCGACGCCGTTTCCGCCTCCGGGTGTAACCGAACCGCCATTGCCGCCACCCCCGCCGCAACTTACTACGCCAAACATCGCGGCGAAGACGAGCATCGCGAGCGCCGAGCTCCAACGGCGGCGCTTATCCTGAAGCAACGTGAGGAACATCGCCGCGCAAATCGTGCAAACGAGCAGTCCGATTCCGAGCGGGGTCCATTGGAAGCGAATCCAGGGCCGGTCCACGCTAGCGGGCGGAACGAACGTTGAAATCGTATTGCCACAGTTCGTCGTACCCGTGTTGCATGGCACGGAATTGTTTCCGGTGGTCACATCGCGGAAAATGCAGGGACTGGAATTAGCCAGAGGCGTAGAGCCGCTGTTGTTGCAGCTTGAGGCGGATTGGCTAGCGGCAAGCGCATAAAGTTGCGTGTTGAATGCCGTGCTGCCGTAGCGCACCGTTTTTCCTTGAGCGTTGCTCTGATACTGATCCAAGAGCGCGACGATACCTCCGAACGCCTGTGCTGAAACCGACGTGCCTCCATCCGCGGCAAAAAAGGCCGACGATCCCGTTAGCGAACATGCAGTCGGCGGACTGGGCGGATTGCTGTTAATAAAGGCATCCTCTTCGCAAACGATATAGAACGTGCCCGAGATTGTTCCATCGCCACCAAAAAGGGAAACGTCAGGAATGTCGCGATGGCTGTCTGACGGCGT
>DATNBB010000196.1:0-9144 GCA_035607335.1 Binatia bacterium
AGGACCATGCCACGGCGAGACATTCGACCAGATCAGCATCCATATGCCGACGGCTATGAGAACAATGGGGCCGAGAAGGGCAAAGCGGATGTGAAGATAGCCAAGATTATGAAGTAGAAAAAGAGAGCCGCCGACGAAAAGCACTGCTCCCCAGGCCTTCTTCTGCTGGCTGTATCCGGCAACCAGGTCTTCGAGCCCCAAAAACATGAAGAAGGCGGGCCAGAACACACTGAAAACATAGCCGGCCGAAACGATATGTTCCTGATCCAGCAGCAGAATCACGCCAACGGCGACAATCAGCAGCCCGCCGACCAGTCCGCGGTGCGATCGATACCTAGGCGTCACGACGTGCTCCTGTACGGGATTCGTTGATTGCCATCGCTCTGCGCGGCGTGCGCGAAAAGAGAATCGCCGCGCCCGTAATTACAAGCAACAAAGGCCAATATTGCACATCCTGTCGCCATGGTGCGGCGGAAATCCAGACGGTGATCATATTCCACGTTTCGCCAAAGAGCGTCGCAAAGAACCAGGAATTTTGGGAGACGAATTGCGTGAAAAGCACCTGAATCCACTGGAGGGCGAGCCCCAGCACGATCAGTGCTCCGGCGCCAACGGCCCATGTGGTGCGTTGGTTATGGCAATTCTCGGTCCGCTGGATTGAATTTCGATCTAGCTTCGTCATCGCCGTTTCTCCTGCCGGTTTTGCTTCTGCGTTCATGGGCAGAGAATAGGGCGTGGCTGTTACGTGGTCGCGCAGTTTTCGGCGAATGGCGGGGAATTACCGGCGAATGGCGGATACCAGGCTGGGTGGCACGGCGGATATGCGGCAAGACCGGCGAGCGGTTTACGATCCGAAGGCGGCGCCGACCCAGAAGGCCGCCAATATCATGCCTGCCAGCAATAGCATCCACGGCAGGCGGCGTTTGCGGGCCATCAACAGAATCACCGTGGCCGAAATGCCGACGAGTCCAATTTGCGGCCAGATTTCGTGGGATTCAAGTATGCCGCCAAGCTGGCTCATTGGGTCCTGCATCCAGGCGGATGCAAACGATGCTAGGCCAGCGATGGAGACGGCCAAAACTCCCCCGAGCGCGAGTCCTTTTGCCCATTCGGGAACGACTAAGTCCTTGCTGTTCTTACGCCAATCATGCCAAGTCTGCGCCACTACCACCGCAATGATGATCAGTACAAAAAGGCCCAAGTGTTTCTCCCAAGTGCGGCCTGCCCGGTTTCGATTCTGGAGGCCAGAGGGGCAGTACTATGACCCGCAACCGAAATCGCCAAGCGCAAGCGCAACGCCTGCTTCATCCAATGGCAATCAGCAAGCCAAAGCATATCTGCAACCTGCGCGCATGCTGCTCGGTATCCCATTGGATCGCAATCAGTTAGACCGGGTATTTTTGCTCTGAAGCGAGACGTGCGAGCCGGAATGCAGAAGCGGGATACCGAGTACCATTCGATGCGGCCAAATGAAGAAATTATTTGCACAATGGACCAAGTTTGAGCGATTCGAAATCGAGCGACGTAAACGGCAGGAACCGGAATGGACCGCGCATTCGCATTATTGAAACTTTCCACAACGCGGCGCGCACAGTGCGAAAGGAAATCGTAACTATTCTGCTACGATGAACGCATGCGAATCCCTTGGGTGATTGCGCACCGAGGCGCGTCGGGCCACGCACCGGAGAACACGATCGCTGCCTTTCGGCGCGCGGTGGAGCTTGGGGCAGGCTTCATCGAGACGGATTTGCACCTTACGCGCGATGCAAAATTCGTCGCGATTCACGACGCCACACTGGAACGAACGACAAACGGGCATGGCGCCGTTCACAATGCGACGCTGGAAGACCTCCGCAAGCTCGATGCAGGCCAGTGGTATGACCGGGAATTTGCAGGCGAAAAGATACCCACGCTGGAAGAAGTCCTCCAATTCTCGAAGGATAACGACGTCGTGTTTTATCTCGAGGTGAAATACGACGTTGCCTGGGGGATGCACCATACGCTGGTGGCGGCAATACGCAAGGCGGAAAACGCCGCACGCACCGTCGTTATTTCGTTCGATCCGTCGACAATCTCGGCAGTCCGGCGCGTCGACCCCTCGATCATGGTGGGATTGCTGGCCGACGACAGCGATCAGGCGGCGCGGCCCGATCTGGTGAAGACGGCACAGGACGCAGGGGCCCGTCAGATTTGCATTCAATCTTCGATACTTACGCCTGAATTGGTGGACCGGGCGCATGGCGCCGATTTGCAGGCGGTGGTTTGGACCATCAATGAAGCCGAGCAGATGCGCGCGGCCGTGCGCACAGGCGTGGACGGGATCATGACCGATTTGCCCGATCGCCTGCGTGCGCTGCTGGAGCCTAACCCCTTCGAAATGCACGCGTAATAGCCGCAGGCGGTCGCCTGCCTAGTCGGACGCGGATCGTTGTACTCCAACCTCTAATTTCCGGCCTCTAACCGCCGCCCTTCTACGCCGCCCCCGGTCCCACGGCTACCACAAAATATGTCGCCGGCTTATCGCTCTTGTTTGTTATTCCGTGCTCATCGTTCGAATGGACATACGCAATGCCGCCAGCCGTCACTCGCTGCGCTTTACCCGAAATCGTCACTTCCGCTTCGCCCTCGCGCATCAAAAACATTTCCGTGTGCTCATGATGATGCGGCGGATGCGGCGCGCCACCGGGCTCCAGCGTCGTCTCGTGCACCTCGATCGATTCGCCCGTCGCGAGCTTCCCGTGCAAAATCGCACGGCTTGTGGACGTCGCCGCCTTCTTTACAGGCAGCTTGTCAAACTCAAGCACTTCCGATGGAACCACATCCGATTTAGCCGCACCTGCGCTTGTCGAATTGGGTGCCTGCGCGGCCGCTGTCTCGCCCAACGCCGAAATCATCGCGCCCTCCGCAATCACCGCCGGCAAAAGCGCCATCAAATTCCGCCGATCGATCTTCATCCTCACACCTCCGTGATATCCTCGCCACGCGGCCCGTATCCTAACCCACTTAACGCCCGCCCACAAAAAAATGTAACTCTCCGTCCTGAATTTTCATCCCCAATGTACATTCCGTCATCCTGAGCCGCGCCCGCCTTTCCTTTAAGGGCGCGGCGAAGGACCCCTCTTGCTTTGAATTTGCTATTGAAATTGCTTTTGTAGGGGCCATCGGTGCGCGCGTCGCGCGCTTCGCGAGCGCACTCGAAAACGCCGCCGCGCTTCTCGCTGGGCGCTTTTGCCGTTGCTTCTACGCCGATCCTGACGCTCGCGAAGAGTGCCCCCGCACGTCCGCCATCGCTCACACCAGCCCGTTTCACGCTAGCCACTCGCCACTAGTCACCAGCCACTATCTTTCCTTTCCCAAAAAACTCTTGAAGTCCCCGCCACTAAGCAAGGGAGCGTCATTTCAGCCGGTTCACGCCGCAGTCCGCTTGGGGTTTTCACGGATTTTTCTTCGGCGTGGATTTCGAGGACTGCTGCTTCGCCGCTTGTTCTGCTTCTTCCACTGCTTCACGGAACTTGCCGACTGCGACCATGCCCGGCGCCTTCAGGCCGTCTTTTGCAACGTACTTCCAAATCGGAGCGCCCTCGCTCCCCGCCGAAAATACTTCGAACACGTCGTCGCTTCCGCCCACCGCTACGCCTGGAGCCGGCGCTGCATTCATAGGTTGGCGCTGTTTCACGCCCACGCGAATGGTATCGTCGGTCGCTTCTATAGTTCCAGGAGGTGAATCCATCGGACCATGGCTAATTGTGGGATTCGCAATTTTTCCTGATCCCTTTCTTACCTCAATTATCAGATCCGCGACTGAACGCTCCTGCTCCACGCGGAATCGTCCCCACTTCAGAAAAGCGTCTTCCACGTTTTCTTGCGCCTTGTGGTTTGCTAGAGGGTCATCGGCTGGTTCCGGCGAATCCGGGAGGATCACCACAGCCACGCTTTGTGCCTGCCACACGAAATCCGGCAGAATTGCTTCTTTCTTGTGTTTAGGTTTCGCCAACGCCATCGGCCCCAGAAACGCCGCGATAGCTATCGCCAGACCGAGCCTCTTGCACAATAGTTCTTTCATCACCCGCGTGTTCATAATCACCTCCCAGTCTTGAAACCATCGAGATCGTCTGAAACGTTAATGCGATAGGCAGATGTTAGGTTGTATCTTTCCAAAATTCAAAACACGTAAAGCAATGCGTGCCGCACCTTGTCGCGATCTGGAATCCGGTCGGAATCGTCAGCCTCGCCTCGCCACCTGTGCCGGCTGCCCGGCTTTTTTCTCCGCATCTTACTCAAGACGTCGAAAAACTACTCGTTCCGTAACGCCTCCATGGGATCCACCCGCATCGCCCGCCGCGCAGGAATATATCCCGCCACAATTCCCACCGCTGCCAACGTCGCCACCACCAAGGCAAACGTCGCCAGATCCGTCCGTGAAATTCCGTAAATCATGCTCTGTATCAATCGAGTCGCCGCGATCGCGCACGGCAATCCAATCCCAACCCCAATTCCCGTAAGCAACAGACTTTCCCGTAGCACACTCCTCAAAATCTCCGCTCGTTGCGCCCCCAGCGCCACGCGAATTCCAATCTCGCGCGTTCGTCCAGTCACCGCATACGCCATCAACCCATACAATCCAATCACGCACAGCAGCAAAGCCACCGCCGCGAAGCAGCCCGCCAGAATCGCCATCGTCCGCTCCGGCAGCAGCGTCTGCGCAAAAATGTCCTCAACCGTCCTTACGGCAAATGCGGATTCGCGCCCAAGCGACTCGATCTGTTCTCGCACTGCCGCGATTGTCCTCGGCGAACTCACAGATAAACGGATAATCAGATTTCCTCCGCCTCGTTGAAATGTCGGACTCTGAAGCATCGTTAGGTAGACGGCCGGATTTTGAGGATCGCGAATGTCCAACAATTGACCGTCGTTCACGATTCCCACCACTTGCACTTCCGCGTACTTCGGATCCTCGACCACGTGTACAAATTGACCCAAGGCGTTTCCTGACGGAAACAGCTCGTGCGCGAGCCTGTTATTCAGGATTGCGACTCGCGTCTCCTGATCGTTGTCGGTCCAACTGAAGTCACGGCCATCCATCAGCGAAACCCCGACCGTGCGAAAGAAATCCGGCGAAATAAATCCTTCGGCGGCGGAAATGCTCTCACGGGTCTCTTGGCTCGCGCCTGCGGGAAACACGTGGACATTCGGAGTGCTGATTACTCCGGGCGTAACCTGCGTCCAGCTTGCGCCGCGAACTCCCGGGACCGACGTCACTCTCTGCAGGAGTTCGCGAAAGTAGCTGCCGTTATCGACATGCTTGTAGCCATTCCCTCGCTCATAGAGAACGATCCTGATGAGACCGCCCTGATTAAATCCGATATCCTGCGTGCGCAGCGACTCAAGACTCCGCGCAAGCAATCCCGCGCCCACAAGCAGCACCACAGATAAGGCCACTTGCACGATCACGAGCGCTCTTCCCGCCCTTCCTGTCGAACGACTGATACCGCGCGCATTCTGTTGCAGCGCGTGCGCCGGGTCCTGGCGCGCAGCTATCCATGCGGGTGCTGTCGCGCAAAGCAAACCCGCTAATATCGCCGCCGCTGTCGTCAGCCCAAACACTCGCAGATCGGGTGTGAGATTCAGTGCGGACGGCACCAAATAGTACTGCGTCATGAAATGGACAAGCAGTCGGCTGCATTGCACTGCCATCGCGAAACCGGCGAAAGCGCCCACCGCCGAGAGAAAGAGACTCTCAGTCGCCATTTGGCGAATCAATCGCGATCGGCTTGCTCCAATTGCCGCCCGTACACTCAATTCGTGGCTCCGCGCGGCTGCGCGCGCCAGCATGAGATTTGCGAGATTGAGACACGCCCCAAGCAGCAAAAGGCCGACCATTCCCATCAGCATGAACAATTGCCGCGAGAAGATTGTGCGAACAAATAGCGCCGTGCCTGTCGCAATTGAGCTGATATCGACGCCCGTCGACAAGAACTCTTGCCGCATCTGTCCGGAATATTCCTCGGGTAATGTAGCCGCGCGCAGTTGCGGCCAAAACGTTTTCACTTGCGCGAGTGCTTGCTGGCTGCTCACGCCGTCCCTGAGGCGGCCACCTACGGACAGCCATTCGTGATCCATTTCCTCCAGGTCCAGGCGGCCTTCTGTCATCAAAGAAGCCGCCGTGATTGGGACTGTGATGTCCGGTGCGGCTACAGCGCTCATGCCCGAAAAGTTCTTCGGCGTCACTCCAATGATCGTAAACGGATGCTCATTCACCTTTATTTGCGTGCCGATCACACTCGGATCGCCCGCAAATTGCCGTTGCCAGTAACCGTACCCCAGCACTGCAACCTGCGGAGGCGCTCCATTTGCGGGGTCGGCATCGCTGGGAACGATCAGCCGACCCATCAAGGATGAAACACCGAGACTTGAGTAGAAATTCCCTGTTACCGCCCACACATCATCCAGAGATTGAGAATTTCCCACCCGCACGGGAAACATGCCGTCTCCCAGCCAACCAAAAACATCGGAGAAAACGCGTTGACGCTGTTCGATGTACCGGAACATCGGGTACGTCAGAGGAGAAGGCCTTCCACTCGGTTGCAGTTGCGAAATTTGCACCAGCTGCTCCGGCTGTTGAACCGGCAAATCGCGCAAAAGCAATCCATCGATCACGCTGAAAATCGCCGTGTTCGCGCCGATGCCGAGCGCCAGCGTAAGCACCGCAACAATCGCGAATCCCGGGCTCTTCCGCAGCATCCGCACGCCAAAACGCACATCCTGTGCCAGCGAATCGATCCACGCGACCCCGCGCTGCACGCGAACAGCTTCCTTGGCCTGTTCGGCTCCTCCAAGTTGGATTAGCGCCAGCCTTCGCGCCTCTTCGGCCGTCATTCCCGCGCGCAAATTATCCTCAATATGCAACGCGATATGCGCCTCGATCTCCGCCCCAATCTCCGCATTGCTCTTTTCACGCAAAAATAGCGCCGCCAGGCGCTTCCGAAATGCCCGCAGGGTTCTCATTCGAGTCAGGCCTCCTCCACGGTAACGCGTCTCATATTGTATACCCATATCTACAATCGAGATCGCAATTTCAAATTCCGCCTTGCCGCTGCGTCTCTCGCCGCAAATTCTGCTTGTGTCGGTCGTTAGAAGAAATCGACGGCCTTAAATTTGCTAGACTCCTTCTTCCATGTCCCGCCAAAAACTCGGCCAACACTTCCTCAATAATCCCGCCTGGCAACACCGCATCCTCGAAAAACTGCCCCACGCGCTTGACGACATTTGGATCGAAATCGGCGCTGGCCAAGGTCAACTAACCCGTCATCTTGCGGCAAAAAGCGCGCGCCGCCTCATCGCTGTCGAAACGGATACTCTGCTTGCCGAAAATCTCCGCGCCCAAATCGCCATTCATCCCGCGCAATGGCCAAACGTCGAAATCGCCGAAGGCGACGTCCTAGCGCTCGATCTTCTCGACATCGCACGGCGCGGAGGCCTCGCCGAAAACGAAAAATTTCGCGTCTACGGCAACCTGCCCTACTACATCACCTCGCCGATCCTCCATCACCTCTTCCAATGGGCTGACCGCATCGCCTCCATCCACGTCGTCATTCAACTCGAAGTCGCCCAGCGCATCGCGGCGAATCCCGGCACCCGCGATTACGGGTATCTCTCGGTGGCGTGCCAGTACTACGCCCGTCCCGAGATCGCCCTAAAAATTCCTGCCGGCGCCTTTCGGCCTCCTCCCAAAGTGGACTCAGCCCTGGTCTCCATGTCACTCCCCGGCCAACGCGCCACCATCGGCATCCGCGACGACGCAGCCTTTCTCCGCTTCGTCCAGTCCTGCTTCGCCCACAAGCGAAAGACGCTCCGTAACAATCTCCTCGCCCTCGCTCGGGACGAATCCGTCCGTCAAACCATGGCCGAGGCCGGTCTTCCACCGGAAGCCCGAGCCGAAGAATTGCCCTTGGAAAAGTTCGCACTTTTATGGCGCCAGATGCGGCCAGGAGCGGCACTCTAGCGGGGTTTAGATGCCTTTTTGCGTCATACCGGCTGTCGCAGATGCTGCAAGAAATGCCTGAAGGATCCCTGAAGATTTTGCGATGAAAGACGCCAAAGGCGCTCAGCAATGCCGGCTGGCCGCCACCGAGCAGCAAGAGCAACTACACTGATCGCGAGATCGGCGTTCCCCCAAAAATCAACGGCAAGATCCACCAGCTCAAAGGCAGCCTCTACAGAACCATATTCACCGCTGCGTCTATACCACAATGGGACTAACTTTTCGGGCACTTGCATTGGCGCAGGTTTCGCTAGTCTCCTATAATCATTTTTATACGGGGTCGCGTGGCTCCTGTTTTCGTATGAAATGGCGGGCAGGCGAAGTGAGCCCGGCTTCGGTTCGTTCCTCTCGTTTTGAATTTCCCTTCACATTGTGGACTCGTATTTTTCTTTATTTTTCCTACTCAGTTAGAAAAGCAACCGAGAATCACACAGCGAAGAATGGCTGTGCCACAGAGGCCTGGGAAAAAGAGGAAGCGGATGAAACGCGTGTTGTTTGTGGACGACGAGCCCGCGGTGCTTGACGGCATACGGCGGACGATGGAGCGGCGGCAAAGCCAGTGGGAAATGTCGTTTGCGCCGAACGGGGAGAGCGCGCTGACGCTGCTGGAGGCTTCGCCGTTTGACGTGATCGTTTCCGATCTGCGCATGCCGGGAATCGACGGGCCGGCGCTGCTGCAAACGGTGTGCGAGAAGTATCCCGCGGTGGTGCGGATCGTGCTTTCAGGAGTGGCGGAGATCGACGACGCGCTGAAGGCAGTGCCGGTGGCGCACCAGTTTCTGGTGAAGCCGTGCGATCCGGACATGCTGCGAATCGCGATCGAGCGTGCGACGAGCCTTTCGAATATTTTGAGCAATAAGTTGCTGGCGAGCATGGTGGGCTCGGTGAAGGACCTACCAGTGCTACCACGAACGTATCTGGCGCTGCGGACGGCGCTGGCGAATCCCAACGTCTCGGTGAAAAGCATCGTGCACATCATCGAAGGTGATGTGGGGATTTCGGCCAAAATCCTGCAACTGGTAAATTCCGCGTTTTTCGGATTGCCACGCGAGATTTCCACGCTGCAGACAGCGGTGAGCTTCCTTGGGACGCAGATGGTGCAA
>DATNBB010000197.1:0-10043 GCA_035607335.1 Binatia bacterium
GAGCTGCTTTAATTTCATTACCCCACCTCCATGGCCTCCCTAGAGATGGAAGGCGCGGGATGCCGCTGGCGACACACGGACATCCCGGATTTTTTTGCTAACTGGCGAGGCATGCTAGTTTCCAAGCCACGTGGTGTCAACGCGGTAACAGTTGTGGCACGGTTAAAGGTATTGGCTTTCGGGCGCAAGTGTTACCATCTGCGCGGCTTGTAACAAGATTGCGGCTACTTTCTTGCCGCACGGGGGATTCCGTGACGAAAAAGCGTTCCTTATTGCTTTTCGTGTTTGTGGGCTTGCTGGCTGCCGTGGTGGCGACGGCTCAGAACCAGGCGCCGCCGGGTAGAGGCGGTTTTCCAGGCGGCCGCGGTCGTGGCGGGCGAGGCCGCGGTCCGCGCAACATGAAGACGCTCTTGATCTGGTCCGATACGCGAAATGGAATCGCGCAGCATGACTCGACGTCGCACGCGATGGCCGTGATTGAAGAACTTGGGTACGAGACCGGAACGTACTTCAGCTATATCCGGACGGATTCGAACATCATTTCGTACAAGCCGCAGATGACGACCGGCCAACCCGCGAGCGGTGGGCCGAGCCTGGCGAACGTGGATGCGATTTTCTTTTTGGGGCATCGTGAGGTCCCGATCGATGCACAGCAGAAGGCCGATCTGCTGAAATTTGTTCATGACGACGGTAAAGGATTCGTCGCCGCGCACGTGGCTACGACGGCGTTTTTGGATTGGCCGGAATTCGGAGATATGCTCGGCGGGCGATTCGATCAGCACCCCTGGGGGCAAACCGACGCGAAGGTCATCGTCGAAGATCCTGCCTTTCCGGGCATGCAGTTCTTCCCTCGCGTTTTCGATTTCCATGACGAGTTTTATCAAATCAAAGATTTTTCGCCCGAAAAGAGCCGGGTGCTGATGCGTCTCGATACGAGCACACTCGATATGAAGCGGCAGGGTGTTCAGGCTGCGGACGCGCCCTATGCGATTACGTGGGCGAAGATGTATGGGAAAGGACGCGTGTTCTATTCCGCACTCGGGCATGACGAATCGACTTGGGACAATCCTGATATTCGACGCATGTGGTTCAATGCGATCGAGTGGGCGTTGGGTCTGAAGGACGCGGATGTGACGCCGCAGCCCGTTTCGCCAACGACGCCTGACGCCGGGGAGCAGGGACCGGGGCGCTAGGGGAGACCGAGTTGATTAAAAAGCGACGAAAGGCGCGGATCGTTAGCGACGGAATCGAATTTGGGATCGACTTTGATCGCGACAAGTTCGAAGCAGCGGTCGTGGAAGGCTTTTGTGAGCCACTGAAAGCCTTGATCAAGTTGATTTAAAGCGAAATAGATCGAGGCTAGTTCAAAGGGCGAGACGTAACGACGCTTCGATTGCTGCTGCAATTCGTCGAGTATTTTGTGAGCTTGTCTTGGCTTGCCCGCGCGCGCGAACGTCCGGCCCAGAGCACCCTGGATTCGCGGGCTCGGCGGCGAAAGCTGGATGGCGCGTTGAAACGCGGCAATGGCTTCCTCAAAATCCTTTCGCTCGTCCTGAACCAAACCCAGTGTCCAATAGGCCGCCGCGAAATGCGGATTCTGCTCGATCGTGTGGTCGCATTGTTCTAACGCGAGTTCGAAATCCCGCTTGTAATAATGTGTTACGGCAAGATCGCGCGAGATAATCGAAGAGACGGGGTCAAGAGCCAGCGCGCGGTGCAATTCCTCTAACGCTTCGTCCAGCCGGGCCAACGGCACCAAGCACGACATAGCATACCAATGGTGCGCGGTTGCGTAGCGCGGATTTAGGCTGATCGCGCGCTGAAATTCGCGTTCCGCGCCTCTCCAGTCCCAATCCTGAGTTGCTTTGACGTGCGCAAGAGACGTGTGAGCCTCCGCAGAATCCTCATCAAGCAAAACTGCCCATGCTGCATTCGACGCAGCCTTGGTGCAAATTTCCGCAGGTGCAAGGACGCCATAGTGGGCCAGCAATCCGTGCGCATCAGCCAGGCCAGAATAGGACGGCGCATGATGCGGGTCCTCGCTGATGGCCTTATCGAAGAACTCAACGGCCTTCGTCAGGCCTTGTTCGGTGCGCTGATTCAGATGATACCGCCCCTGAAGATACAGGTTGTGCGCGGCAAGATTCTCGGTGGGGCGCTTAGTGGCACGCGCAGATCCAACGTTGACAAATTCCGATTGCAGCTTCTTTAGAATGCGCTGCGCGACTTCCTCCTGCACGTGCAGCTCGTCCTGCAAGTTCCGATCGATTACTTCGGACCACAAATAGCAATTGCTTGTCGAATCGATCAGGCTGGACGTGATGCGCAGCGTATCGCGCGATTTGCGCACGCTTCCCGTCACAATCATCGCTACGTTCATTTGGCCGGATGGATCGGAACTATCCTGCACGCGCTCAGACGCGGCCACACGGACACTTTCCATGCCCGATAAAGCGTGAATGATCTCCTGTTTGAGGCCGTTGCAGAAATAGGCGAGGTCGCGACCCGAACTATCGTCATCAAAAGGGCGCACAAGAATCGTATTCCGGCTCACCAGGGCGGCCGAGACGGTGCGTTTCATCGCGGACGTTTCGCGCCGCTGGAATACGGGCTCGTAACCGCCTTTCGGAAGATCGATTACAATTTCATCGTTTTGACCTTCTTCCCGATAATAGCGAACAAGCCTCGTGCGGAGACGCCTGGCCTGCACGCGGACGAGCGGATCCATGCGAGGATCGAAAGAGGACTCCTTTCCGAAGACCTCCACGCCAATAAGGAATTCCTTCAGCTTATCGCCGCGGGCCGCGAGCATTTCTTCAACGATGAAGCTTAGAAAACCCTGGAGCCGGTCGACTTGCCGGAACGCTTTGCTTGCGAGCACTCGGCGAAGCTGCTCACGGATCTTCTCGTCGGTTTCTTTGCTGACTGCAATCGTTGTGTTTTTGTTCGCCATGAAACGAAGGTTTGGAGGGCATTGTACAACAGCTTTGATGGGCGTTACTGACGCTTTGGTTGGAGCAGCAGGTACTTGCGGCTTTATCTAGAAGGAGTCGGATTTTGCAGGCGGGTTCAGGGTACCCTTTACGGTGGCGGTACGGTTACAGGCTTGTTGGCCTGTGTCACGAACAGTTAGGATCACAGCCCCATGACAGATCACTCGGCACAGGAGACGAAATCCGCGCGCGGTCCGGAAGAGGCCCGCTCGATCGGCACTCTGGCTCCGGAGAACGGCTCAGGTGTTTCTGGTGAGACTCGCATAGCTGCTTACCAGTTGGTTGATTATCTGGAGCGGATCGGCGTCGAAGTCGTTTTTGGTCTTTGCGGCCACACAGTTATCGCTCTGCTGGATGCACTCGGAAAGAGTCGCGTGCGTTTTATCTCAACACGGCACGAACAGGTCGCTGCTCACGCGGCGGACGGTTATGCCAGAGCGTCAGGCAAACCCGGTGTGCTTATGACGCATCTCGGACCTGGGCTGACGAACGCTACGACCGGCGTTGCCAATGCGGCTCTTGATTCCATCCCTATGGTCGTTATTGCGGGAGATATTCCATCGTACTACTACGGCCGGCATCCTCATCAGGAAGTAAACCTCCACAAGGATGCCGATCAGTACGATATTTATCGGCCGTTCTGTAAACGCGTCTATCGCGTCGATCGCGTCGCGGATTTGCCGCGTATCGTGGAGCGGGCATTTCATCTTTGCGCGACGGGCCGTCCTGGTCCTGTACTTGTTGATGTGCCGATGGACATCTTGTCCGCTGATTTGCCCGTGGGTTCATTTCAGAAAGAGCCACCGCCGGTGGCCGCTTCGACAATCGATCCGTCCGCGGTAGCTCGGATCATTGACATATTGGCGTCCGCCGAGCGGCCCTTGATTTACGCCGGCGGTGGGGTCATCTCGGCTCATGCCACGCGAGCGCTCGCCTCGCTTGCTGAAGCGCTGGAAGTTCCCGTCGCGCACACGCTGATGGGAAAGGGCTGTCTGCCGGACGGCCATCCTCTGCTGATCGGGCAGACTGGTTTCTGGGGCATACCGATTGCCAACGAAATGTGCCGCAACGCAGATGTCATTCTCGCTGTGGGCACTCGTTTGGCTGAGGCGAACTCGAGTTCGTGGAATCCGGAATTCACTTTTTCTATTCCTCCAACTCGCTTGATTCATATAGATATCGATGCCGCCGAAATCGGGCGCAATTATCCGACCGAGCTTGGAGTAGTGGCGGATGCGGAATCGGCACTTTCGGCATTGGCAACGGCGGCGCATGGGAAGAGTCATCGCGCGCGACCGGGCCTGCGCAAAAAAATTGCAGATGGCCTCGCGTCATTTGCCGCTAACTGGAAATCGGAATGGGACTCGGACCAATTTCCGCTGCGGCCTGAGCGCATTTTGGGCGAACTCAGAAAAGCCGTTCCGGAAGATGGATTTATTGTGACGGATGTTGGTTGGAACAAGAACGGCGTGGCGCAGCAGTTTCGCTTTACCGTTCCCGGCACGTTCATCACGCCAAGCGGCCTGGCAACGATGGGATTTGGCCCCGCGGCCGTGCTTGGTGTTAAAGTCGCGCAGCCAAAGCGGGCAGCAGTCGCCCTGATCGGTGACGGTGCGTTTTCGAGCAACATGTCCGTAGTCGCCACGGCAATTGAAGCGGAGATTCCTGCTGTGTGGGTCGTGATGGACAACTCCGCCTATGGCACGATCGCGGGTCTTGAAGAGATGCATTACGGTTGGAGCTTCGGTTGCTTGTTTGAAAGCAAGGGTAAACCGTATAGCGTGGACTATGCCGCTGTCGCGCGCGCATGTGGTGCGCAAGGCATCGCAGTCAAAGCTGCAAGCGAACTTGGTCCCGCGCTGAAACACGCATTGGCCTCCAATGTGCCTACTGTTATTCAGGTTCCGATGGAAAACGCCCCGACGCCCACACCCGGCTATTGGAACATCATGGACATCTACCGCAGGGGGCAATAGCCGTTCGCTACGAATTGCTCCCTTCCGGTCGCACTTCAGGCCGACGAACCCCGCGCAAAAGCGACACAAGCTCCCGTAACGGTAACAGTACAGTTAAAAATACAGGTGAGATTCACGCTTACGGTATCATCAAGAACTTCCGCCTAGGTATTGGAGCGTAAGAGAGCGTCACGCATCGAATCAATCTATGAGCGAGCAAGGAGATGGCATGGAACCCTGGCGCACATCCATCATGGACATGGATGAAAAAAATATCTGGATTCGCGGCTATGACATCGGCTCCTTGATGCGAAAGCAGACGTTCGCCGGAGTGGTTTTTCTGCTTCACCAAAGCCGCTTGCCGTCTGAAGGCGAAAGCCGCCTGCTCGATGCGATCTTCGTCGCAACGGCCGATCACGGCCCGAGTTCGCCTTCCGCAGCGACGGCTCGCCTCGCATGTTCGGGTAACCGCAAGGGGCTGTCTTCCGCCGTCGCCGCCGGAGTTCTAGCGATCGGCGACGAACATGCCGGCGCGGGCGAAGCCTGCATGGAAATCATTGCGGCCGGCCTTCAGCGCGTTAAGACTGCATCCATCTCGATTGAAGCGGCTGCCGCGCAGGCTGTGGATGAAGCGCAGGCAAAAAAACAACGATTGCCCGGACTTGGCCACCGCATGCACAGCACCGATCCACGCAAGGATGTTCTCTTTGGAATGGCCCGCGAGTATGGCGTCGCCGGTGACGGCGTGACGTTTATGCTCGCGCTTGAAAAGGCGGCAGCACAAAAAGTAAAGCCGCTGCCGATGAATGTCGACGGTGTCCTTGCCGCCGTGCTGCACGATCTCGGCTTCAGTCCGGCCTTCGGCAAAATGGCTTTCATCATCGGGCGAGTCGGAGGCCTGACGGCCGAAATCGCTGAAGAACTTGCTCGCGAGAAGGCAATGCGTATTCGCATTCCCGTGGCGTATGACGGCCCACCGCCGAGAGAGATCCCCTAGAGTTTTCTACTGATCAGGAGAACCTCCGTCGAGAAATGAGCTGTATCTCCTGACTGCTACTCTGCCACAACGTTTTTGGAGAACTCGTTGATATTCTTAGGCTGAATGTACATTTCGTAGCGAAGCCCAAAACGGGAATTGCGCCAGCCCCGCCGCGTCTGCGATTGCCAGCACATCCCTGCCGAGCAATTCGATCGAATAATCGCCTTTTGAGGAGTCCGGGCTCCGGGGCCACGCGGGTAATAGCGCAACACGCGATAATTCGGCAGCAGATCGACCGCTTGTTTATCTCACTGGCCGTGATCGACGCCCAACGAATGCGAAAAATAATTGCCGGTCATTGCGGCCATCAAGACGATAGAAGTGCTTTACACCGTTAGCTTGAACAATGACAAGGAAAAATCATCACTCGCCGGTTGCGAGCAATTGCCTTCGAAAAATCTCCGACGCGCCCAGATAGGATTCCGGCCGCGTCAGATCGCGCAGTTCGTCCGCCGAAAGAACGCTCGTTACTTTCGGTATTTCCGCAAGAGCATCCGCGAGGTTCGTCCCGCTCTCAGTGGCCTTTCGCAGCGCATCTTCCAGCAGCTTTTCCGCGGCTTCACGCCCCAACGCCGCACTGAGCTTCACCATTGCGCACTCGGCGAAAATGGCTCCATGCGTGTCCGCAATATTCTGGCGCATTTTAGCCGCGTCCACCTTCAGCCCCTCTGCTACTTCGAGCACCGAGACAAGCGCCAGCCCCGTATCTTCAATTGTCCGCGCAATCGTCGCCGATTCCGCGTGCCATCCTCCAACGCCGCGCTCGTGCTCCTGCGCCATTCCGCTTAGAAAACTCGCCACGTATCCCGGCACACGGACTCCCGACGCCAGCGCCAGCGCGCACGCAATCGGATTGCGCTTGTGCGGCATTGTCGACGACCCGCCGCGTCCATCTCCTCCCGGCTCGAGCACCTCCCCAACATCGCTCTGCATCAACAAAGAGACATCCTTCGCCACCTTCGCGAGCGACCCGGTATAAATCCCGGCAGCGCAGATGACAGCCGCCACCCGATCGCGATGCGCATGCCACGGCGCCTCCGGCAACGCCAAATCCAAATTCTTTGCCAATTCACTCGCAACCGCTGAGCCCTTCTTGCCGAGCGCAGCCAATGTTCCCGTCGCGCCTCCGAATTGCAGCACCATTGCATCGCCGAAGGCCGCATCGAGCCTCTTCCAGCCGCGCCGCAGCGCGCCAAACCATCCCGCAATCTTCAACCCCAGGGTCACCGGCGGCGCCGCCTGCAACAGCGTTCGTCCGAGCATCACGGTATTGGCATGGTCATCTGAAGCGCGCCGCAACGCCTTCATCAAACGTGCATGATCCTCACTCATCATCTGTCGCGCCCGCCGCAGCAGCAATACTATCGCCGTGTCCGAAACATCCTGGCTCGTCGCACCCCAATGCACGAATCGTGCAGCGCCTTTATCGATTGCGTCCACACGCTCCCGCAACATCTTCACCAGCGGAATCGACAGCGTCCCCGCGCGCAACCCTTGTTGCGCCAGCGCACCAATATCAAATCCTTCCGCTTTCGCCAAATCGCAAATCGTACGCGCCGCGCCCGCCGGAATCACAGCAAGAGAAGCCTCGGCGCGCGCCAGTGCCGCTTCGAAGTCCAGCATCGCCTGCAACAGCGCCGTATCCGCAAAAATCTCTGCATATTTCGGCGTGCTGGCAAGGTTCTCAACGAGCCGTAGGTTCATGGACTGGAATCGTATCAGGAAGGCGCGCTTATACGAAAAAGGTTATGAATTAAAGAAGACAGTTTCGCGTTCGCCGCACAAATAGAAGTCGATCTTCCACGTGCCCGGCTGCTTCGTATCGGGGCGCGCCATCAATGTCTCGCGCCGCGCCGCGGGGACAAGCCGCAATATTGCGTCCTCCTCATTAGCCGGGTCGCCCGCGAAATATATTCGTGTGGAGACGTGCCTCAGCACGCCGCGCGAAAAGACATGCACATTGATATGCGGCGCCTGCAACGCGCCATCTATTCCCGGCACTCGTCCCGGCCGCACCGTTTCAAACACCATCCTGCCCTCTTTATCTGACGGCAGCCGTCCAAATCCGCGAAATGCGGGATCGGGTTTCTTATCCTGCGGATCGTCCGGATGATTGTATTTGCCGTTCGCGTCCGCCTGCCAAAGCTCGATCATCGCGTCCGGCACGCCCGCGCCTGCCGCATCGAACACCTGAATCGCCAACCGAATGTGCTCGCCCTGCGCATCGGGTCCGGCGAGTCGCCCCGCATTTTCCCCATGTACGAGTCCCAGATGAAAAAAGGGCCCTACGGTTTGCGAGCCCGTCGCCACAAAATCTTTTCCATCGCATTTCATCGCTTATTCTCAAACGGCGTTGCCTCGCGGCCGCGCAGCACAATGTCCCAACGATACGCCAGCGCCCACTCGGGCCGCGTATTCTCCAAATCGAAACTCGAAATCAGCCGCTCGCGCGCCTTCTCATCCGGTATCGATTGCATGATCGGATCGTAGGGAAAAAGCGGATCATTCGGAAAATACATCTGCGTTACCAGGCGCGAAAGGAACGACGTCCCGAACAGTGAAAAATGAATGTGCGCCGGCCGCCACGCATTGTAATGATTGCGCCACGGATACGCGCCCGGTTTCACGGTGACGAAGCTGTATTTCCCCTCGGCATCGGTTAGCGCTCGACCAGATCCGATGAAGTTCGGGTCAATCGGCGCCGGATGATTGTCATTCGCGTGCCGATAGCGCCCCGCCGCATTCGCCTGCCAGACTTCCACCAGCGCATCCGGAATCGGCCGCCCGCCCTCATCGAGCACGCGCCCCGAAACAATAATTCTCTCACCCTGAGGCTCGCCCGCACACTGCCGCGTCAGATCGCTATCCGTCTCGCCGATCGGTCCATGCCCATACACCGGCCCGGTCAATTCCGAAAGCGTCTGCGGCATCAGCACGAGTGGCTCTCGCGGATTTCTCAGCGCCGTGGAAACGTATCCAGCATACCGCCGCTCGGGCTGGCTTCCTGCCGGCACCGGATCGAATATCTTCACTTGTTCACCCCGCGAAAGCACAAATTGTTCGCACAATTAGCGCACTACGACAAAATCCGCCCGAATTCTCTCTCGGAGCAGGTCCTCGCGAAAGACAGGATCGACGCTCACACGCTGCCGCATTATCCTTTCTTTGGAATCTCATCGGACTTCTCCTTGGGGGCAGACTAGGAGTTTTCGCGCTGGCCATTGCTGCGTGACTGAACTCCTCGATTTTTGAGTTCGCAAGGCCATGGGTGCTCGATCGCGTTCCGAAAACGGTGCAATGATCCCACTCCTGGATTTCCGCTCCAGGAAAACACCAGTTTCCGTACCAAGCCCATTCCGATCATTTGGTCATAAAGTAGATCTGGCGTCATACGTATGAGCGTCAGGCCGCTGATCTGCCGACGGACGATTTCGTGCCCGGCTGCGAACGGAATCAGAGAGTAAATCCTTCAAGCGCAACCGTGCTGTCCGGACAAACGTATTTTTCTATTGCCGCTGTAATGCTTAAAAATTCAGCCCATCCAGTTCTCCAGTGCGATTAGCGCGCAACGCGGGGACCGTTTCAAGAATCCGGGATTAGACACCACTTCCAATCAGCGCGTCAAGCTGAGGCGGCTGTGCGATAATCGCTACCGTTATGGCAACCAGCTCAACACCGCCCCGATATTCCGATAGGTTCGACACGTTCGGCGGAAATCCTGACTCGGTGCTCTCTCTTGCAAGAGGTCTGCAAGTAATTGAGTCTTTTCACCGGGTGACAGACGCACTCTCCGTCAGCGAGATTTCTTCACGGACTCATTTGTCACGCGCGGCCGTTCGCCGGCTCCTTATCACGCTCGAATTGCTTGGTTATGGTGTGCACGCAGCTCTTGTGACAAAGCAACGCCTGATGGCTGAATTTCTTCCTGTATTGCGCCAGCAGGCGTCGTTGCTCGGAGCAATGCTGGCATAGCAGTCCGCGCCGTCGCATCGGGACGCCAGGAATCCAGACATACAAAAGGAGCCATTTGCGCCATGCCATCAGCGTACATCTGCG
>DATNBB010000257.1:0-2296 GCA_035607335.1 Binatia bacterium
CAGCGCGCAGTTCTTCCATACGGCGCTGATACTCGGCTTCTGGGTTTCGTTGCGGTGCGGGTGCGGGAGAATCCATCGAGCGCGGCTTATTTTATCCCTACACCGCAGCGGCTGCGCGCGGATAATCTTCGCTAGCCGTCACTTCTTCGGATTGGGCGCGATGGCGGTCGCAATGCGCGGCCAAAACCAGGAACCATTGGAAGCAACTGAGATCGCCAAAGATGGGATGAGGAGAAAAATGGGATTGCAGATCGGAGCCCGTCTCGGCAAAAAGTTCGCACGTACGCTTTCGCGCAGCCTCGAACTCCTTTAGCAACTCGCCGTGCCGCCACCGGCCAGTGGGTTGAAGTTGTTCCAGGGTGCGACGAGGATGAGTGCGATCACGAAGCATTGCGATCAAACTCTCAGCGCTTCCGGGGTATCCGCTGTGACGGGCTGGATCGGGAGTCTGTTTAAGCGCGATCTCAACGAAGCCGCGGCCGCGTTGCTCGACAAGGATCACGTGCTCCAGATTCTCTGCGATTGACCAACGAACCGGCCCCGCTTTGTATGCCAATTGTGTTGGCGACAGCCTGCGGACCAAGGCCACCAGCCTGTCGCGGGATTCCGCGAGATGCTTCGCTGCGAAATCCCTTTCGGCAGCCGTTATCGGCATGAATTACTCCTGAAGTTTGGAGCGGTTAGCGTCCCGACTTGCCGGCTTGCGCAGCCGCAGCTTTCGGAGCGCCGGTCTTTTCCGATTCGGCCGACGGCTTTTTATCGCCGTTTGATGAGCCGGCAGGAATCAGACCCAGCGATTTGCGCAATTCGTGATCCACCTTTTCGCGAATCTCCGCATTGTCGCGCAGGAAAATGCGGGCATTTTCGCGGCCCTGACCGATACGCTCACCCTTATAAGAGAGCCACGTGCCGGATTTTTCGAGGATGCCCTTGCTGACGCCGAGGTCGATCAGATCGCCTTCGCGTGAGACGCCTTCGCCATAAATAATGTCAAATTCGGCTTCGCGGAATGGCGCGGCGACCTTATTCTTCACGACCTTGGCGCGCGTGCGCGAACCTACGACACGGTCGCCTTCCTTTATCGACTGGATGCGGCGAATATCAACGCGAATGGAAGAGTAGAACTTCAAGGCGCGGCCGCCGGTAGTCGTCTCGGGATTTCCGAACATGACACCGATCTTTTCGCGGATTTGGTTGATGAAAACGAGGCAGGTCTTCGACTTATTTACAATGGCAGTGAGTTTGCGCAGCGCCTGCGACATCAGGCGGGCCTGTAAGCCCATTTGCGGCTCACCCATATCGCCTTCCAGTTCGGCCTTGGGAACGAGCGCGGCAACCGAGTCCACAACAATGATATCGACGGCGTTAGTGCGGATGAGAGCTTCGGCAATGGAGAGAGCCTGCTCGCCGTTGTCGGGCTGAGAAACGAGGAGATTGTCGACATCAACTCCGAGCTTACGGGCGTAGACGGGATCGAGCGCATGTTCGGCATCAATGAAGGCCGCCTGGCCCCCTAGCCGTTGCGCTTCGGCGATTACGTGCAAGGTAAGCGTCGTCTTGCCACCGGATTCCGGGCCATAGACTTCAATGACGCGGCCGCGCGGGAATCCGCCCACACCCAGCGCAGCGTCGATCGAGATCGAGCCGGTGGGGATCACGTTGACGGGAACGAGCACGTCGCGGCTGCCCAGCCGCATAATGGAGCCCTTGCCGTAGTCCTTTTCGATCTGGGAAATCGCAAGCTCAAGATTTTTGGTTTTTTCGTCGGTCATTTTGCCACCTCGTTTAGTGTCCTGTGGGACGCAGGCGGCCCGATTCTACCAAAGTGCGGCTAGGGCGGCCTTTTTCTTTACGGGACAGGAGAATAGCATAAGGCGAAGAAAAAGCAAATATAATTTAACAGGTCATTCTTCGGCGATTTTCCCTGGCAGGCGGAAAAGGAGATCGTGTGACATCCCGGCCGCGCGAAGGCGCACCCAGAGAAAGCGCCGGGGGCGGGCAAGCACGAGTTCTTCAGCGCCGAGAGCGAGCGAATAGTCGCGCACAGTACGGGCAATTTCACTTGGTTCCCAGAGCGTTTCAAAGACGATTTCGCTGGGCCGCTCTCGTGTACGTATGTCTTCCAGAGCCTGCTCCATGGCCGATTCGGTGATAACGCATGGTTCAGTGCGCGCACCCAACTGCCGTTCAACCGAATAAAGCGCCGTGTGATCGATATCGTCGGCGAACGCTACGAAGAGCATCTGGCTTGGATTGTGATAGTGGACAGGAATCATGCGGGAGGACTCAATGAGCG
>DATNBB010000230.1:0-6695 GCA_035607335.1 Binatia bacterium
CCGGCGAGTGTCCGTCATATTGCGCATGGAATGGCCCTCAAGCATCGCGGGCGCCGTTATCTTCCTCGCATACTGCAGCACCTGAAACGTCGCGGCGAAGTTGAGGAAGTTCGCGCAGGATGCTATCGACTGGCGGCAAAACAAATTTCCTCCAATGGCGAGAGTAGCTTGCCAAAGGGAAGATCGAAACATGGAGGCGCCGCAAACGTTCCGCAACGCACACCAGCGCCCGCGAGAATTGCCACTCCAAATCTCGTCTCTGGTCGGCTTGTTGCGCATCGCGATGGCTACGGCTTCGTGGTTCCGGATCATCCGATCCCCAACGTGGACGGCGATCTCTTCATCCCGCCAAATGCAATCCATGATGCGATGCATGGCGATCACGTGCTCGCACGCATCGAACACCGGCGTCCGGATGGCCGCGCCGAAGCTCGCATCGTGCAAATCGCCGAGCGCGCACACCCCACGGTAGTGGGGCTCTTTCGCTACGAATCGGACGGCAATTACGTGCTGCCCTATGACACGCGCATTTTGCAAGCCGTGCTAATTCCTTCCGGTGACGAACTCACGCCTTCGCTTCGCGAGATTGCCGACGCAAAGGCTCAAACGCCTGCCGCACGGCGCCGGTTGCGTTTGCCTGAATTGGATGGGGCCGTCGTGAACGCGCAGATCACTCGGTATCCCAAGGGTGGTCTGGCGCCTGTAGGACGCGTGATCGAAGTTCTCGGACGGCCGGGCGAAATCGGCGTAGATGTCGAAATAATGATTCGCAAGCATCACCTGCCGCACGTTTTCCCCGAGGATGCCGTCACTGAAGCCAAAGGAACGCCGCAGCAGGTGCCGCAGCAAGCGCTTCATGGCCGGCGCGATTTTCGTGCGCTGCCAATCGTCACGATTGATGGCGAGACGGCACGCGATTTCGACGACGCGGTATACGTTCGAGAGCATCCCGACGGCGGTTACGAGCTGCAGGTGCATATCGCGGACGTGGCGCATTACGTTTCTCGAGGCGCGCCATTGGATCGCGAAGCCCGTTTCCGCGGCACGTCTGTTTATTTTCCCAATCGCGCCGTGCCAATGCTTCCTGAGGAGCTTTCAAACGGAATCTGCTCGCTGAATCCGCACGTCGACAGGCTAGTCATGAGCGCGATCATGCAGTTCGATGAAACCGGTCGCCGCAGAGGCGCGGAGTTTACGCCAGGGGTCATCCGGTCAGCAGAACGCATGACGTACACAAATGTAAATAAAGTGCTCGACGGCGATGGAGAAGCACTCGCGCGATACGCCTCATTGGCCGCTGAATTTCGCCGTATGAAGGATCTCGCTTTGCTTCTCAACGCCCGCCGCGTCGAACGCGGATCAATCGATTTTGATTTGCCTGAGCCGGTCATCGAGTTCGATGAAGCAGGACGTATGGCTAGCATCGTCCGCAGCGA
This sequence comes from Binatia bacterium, assembly GCA_035607335.1. Taxonomy (GTDB): domain Bacteria; phylum Acidobacteriota; class Terriglobia; order Acidiferrales; family UBA7541; genus Palsa-295. The sequence goes on from DATNBB010000230.1 coordinate 1,437, forward strand.
GCGCAACATTGCGCATCGGCTGATCGAGGAATTCATGCTTGCGGCCAATGAAGCCGTGGCGGAATACCTTGAGCGTCGTGGGATCGCTTCATTACATCGCGTGCACGAAAAGCCCGATCCGAAGCGGGTCCTCGAATTCGAAGAGTTGGCGCATGCTTTCGGTTATTCGTTGGGCGTGGAAGACTTGGCCGAGCGCCACATCGCGGTGCGCCACGGCGCCATGCGCCCTCCCTCCAGAATGGCTCGTAGCGGAGAACAGAGGCGCGGAGGACGAATGCGCCAAATGACAGTAGCGCTTCCTGCCGCAGAGGAAGTCGACGTTCGACCGCAACACTATCAGCGCCTGACACGGAAAATCGCAGGAAAACCCGAAGAACGTATCTTGAGCTACCTGATGCTTCGTTCGCTGAAGCAGGCACGTTATGCCGCGGATACTTTAGGGCATTTCGCCCTCGCGACGCAGGAATACACGCATTTTACGTCGCCGATCCGGCGTTATCCGGACCTGATCGTTCATCGCGCGCTGAAGTGGGCGCTTGAGAACCCCAACATCGAACCTCAGCGTGCCACTCTCGAACGCCCCGGCAAGAAGCCCAAACACGTCGCGATGCTCGGTCCTTATCGACGCGTTGAACTTGAGGAGATCGCCGCAGAAAGTTCAGAAGCGGAACGACGTGCGGATGCCGCAGAGCGCGAGCTGATGGAATGGAAAACGGCGCAATTTATGGAAGGCCACCTAGGGGATGAATACGAGGCCTTGATTATTTCTGTCCAAAAGTTCGGTTTTTTTGTTGAGTTGATTGACATCTTTGTCGAAGGGCTGGTAAGCATCGATCGCATTGAGGAATTCACCGGCATGCGCTGCGTCTTCCGGGAGCGTGACCATGCCGTCGTGGCCCAAGGCCGTCTTGGAGCGCAGCGAATGTACCGGCTGGGTGATCGCGTCCGCGTGCAAGCCGAACGTATCGACCCATTCCGTCATCGAGTGGAATTCGCCCTCATCTAAAATAGACCTAGTCGCAACTCCAGGCCAATCCACGAAAGGCTTGTACATATGAGTACATGTGCGGTATTACTGTTGTCTATATTAGTATAGGGTGCCGCCCTGCACAAATACGAATCGTTTCTGGGGAAGCGTGTTGAGGCACGTTACCGCACGGACTACATCTACCACTCCGCCACTGGCGTCATCACGCTAGACAATGGTTCGTCGATTTTTATCGAGGATCACTTCGAGCAAGACGGCAAGAAAAAGATGCTGCGCGTCGAGATTCCATACGGATGTATCTTGAGCGTGATCGAGCTGTCACTCGACGGCTCTGGGCGCTCCTAGTTTGCGACTAGACGCTCGCCACCATGCGGCGGTCCCTGTTATGCTTTCCAGCGGAAGGTGAACAATGAAAATGTCGATTGGCTTTATCGGGCTCGGCCTGATGGGAAAGCCGATGGCCCAGAACCTGTTAAAGGCCGGATTTCCTCTTACCATTTGGAACCGCACAGCCTCTAAAGCAGATGACTTGGTCCGTGGCGGCGCAAAACTCGCGGCGAATCCTCGTGAGGTCGCCGAGCGTAGCGACGTCTTGATCACGATCGTCAGCGACCCGCCTGCGGTCGAAGAGGTTCTTTTTAAGGATGGCGCGTTGGCGGCTCTACGAAAAGGGAGCGTGCTCGTCGATTCGAGTACCGTGTCGCCGGAACTTGCTCGAAAACTTGCTGGAGCCTGCAAAGATCGCGGCGTCGATTTCCTGGACGCGCCCGTCACAGGCGGGACTTGGGGCGCTGAAAAGGGCGAACTCGTATTCATGATCGGCGGAGACAAGGCCGTGTATGAGCGAGTGAAGCCCGCGCTAGATGCCATGGGCAAAAAATTCTTCCTGCTTGGTCCCAATGGCGCCGGCCAAACGATCAAGCTCGCAATGAACCTTCTGTATGCGCTCGAGGTCCAGGCATTCGCTGAATCTCTCGCTCTGGTTGCCGCCGGGGGCGTCGAACCTGAAAAACTCGTAGAAGTAATGCAATCCAGCATGGGGCGTGCGCCGATCCTCGACATTAAAGCGCCTTTTATGCTGAAGCATGAGTTCCCCGCGAGTTTTCCTCTGCGGCTGATGCACAAGGACGTGCGGCTGGCATTGGAATTGGCGCGGCAACAGAAAATCGACCTTCCGGCTGGCTCAGCCGCTTACACCACCTACTCCGCGGTGAAAGAACAATCGACCGACGATCCAGACTATGCGGCGGTGGCGCGTTTTTGGAAGAAGGCACAGGCTGGCGGGGCCTAAAAACACATCGGGGCGGGTTTGAACCCGCCCCACTAAAAGTGTTGATTGTCGATAGAACGTCGTCTAGAACCGCGAACGCGTAGAGCGCAGGTAGTCGCGCAACTCGGATACGTTGGGACCATACGAACCAACTCGCCCCGCATCCACCGGGAGTCCGAGCATCTCGGCCTGTTCGATGCTTAAACCGGCATCGTCCAATTCGGCAAGGCTGTATCCCTCTGCCGGTACGAGACGGCGGTCGCGACGCGAGCGGTCTACCGGACGCAACGGCCGGTTTCTCTGCCCGCTCCTATTCACAATATGAAAGAACTCGTCCCAGTCTCGCCGGTTCCACATGTTCTTGCCTCCCGCGAACTCCCGACTCTAGGCATCTGATGCAGCACAACTGATTTTGGTAGCACCGCTCTTCTATCACGCGCCGAGGATCGGACAACGCGAATATTAACCCTCGATGCTGTGGAAAGTCCCCTCCGAACTTTCAATGTATCCAGTCAGTTATCGACAAATTGGCTTCCAACACGCTCCCTTGTATAACGTACGCGCGAGCGAAACATATACACGCTTCCCTGCAAATTGCAGCGCGGATTGATATACTCAGCGGAAGCGAACTGTGGAAATTGGCAGCCCGCATGAAAACTCCCGTCATCGTCGTTCACTACCACGAGCTTTGGCTGAAGGGCGGCAACCGTCGCTTTTTCCTTGGCAAACTGTTCACGGCACTTCGGCAGAGCCTTCAAGGAATTTCGGTGCAGCGAATCGAACAGCCGGGCGACCGTTTTCTCGTTCGGCTTGGCGACGGGGCTTCGGTCACTGCGGCGATTGAACGAATCGAGCGAGTCTTCGGCGTCGCCTATTATGCGGTAGCCATGCCCGTGGAGCGGGATATGAGCGCGCTGTGCCATGCGGCTTGGGACGAGCTTGCGCCACTCGCGTTTGAAAATTTTGCGGTGCGCGCGCGGCGTAGCGACAAGGGTTTCGGCAGCTCCAGCATGGAAATTGAGCGGACTGTCGGCCGCTTTCTGCAAGATAAGCTGCGGGAAGCGGGACGTAGCCCACGGGTGCAGCTGAAGGATCCGGACGTGACCTGCCATATCGAAGTCACGCCGGGTCCGCTGCTCGTTTATGCAAAGAAGATTCCCGGTGCTGGCGGATTGCCGCCAAATACCGCCGGAAGAATAACTTGCCTGCTGTCCGGCGGTTACGATTCGGTTGTCGCGGCCTACCAAATGATGAAGCGGGGTGCTCATCTTAGTTTCGTTCATTTCTATGGCACTGGCGCAAGACCCGGAGAATCATCGCTTCACGTTGCAGTTGGGCTAGCGCGACAACTCGTTCGTTATCAGTTCCACGCAAAGCTCTATAGAGTTCCTTTTGAAGCGATCCAGCGCGAAATCGTACGCTATGCGCCGGAAGATTATCGTGTGCTGCTCTATCGGCGGATGATGCTGCGCATCGCGGAAGTGATTGCAAAGAGAGAACATGCGTTGGCGCTCGTTACCGGCGATAGCCTTGGGCAAGTCGCATCACAGACATTGCGGAACTTGGGCGCGGTGGAAGCAGTTGCCAAGCTACCTGTGTTCCGGCCGCTAATCGGCACGGACAAGATCGATATCCTTGCAACTGCAAAGAAAATAAGTACTTACGATATTTCGTCCGAACCCTTTCACGATTGCTGTCCGGTGTTTATGCCGAAGTCGCCAGCGCTTTATGCGAGCGCGAAGGATTTGGACGAGGCGGAATCGAAGTTAGATGTTCGTGCGCTTGTCACGATGGGCCTCCGCGACACGACGCTGCAAACGCTTCGTTATCTTGGAGATAGTGTGGAAATCAGCGAGCCTCAACCAATTGCGCGCGCGAAGAAGAGTACGGCAATCGCGTGAAGGCGCTGCGATTACATTCCTGGAGAGTCACTCCGAAAGAAGCGGTACAAATCCAACTGCGGCTGCGTGACCGTGTCGAGGTAAGTGACAGATTCGGCAAGATTTGCACGGTGGCTGGCGCGGACATCGCTCTAGATCTGGAGAGGAAGATTGCGGTGGCCGGCGTGATCGTTTACAGCTATCCGGAGATGAAAGAGATTGAGCGTGTTTGGGCAAAGCGGCCGCTGACCTTCCCGTATGTACCTGGATTACTTAGCTTTAGAGAGATACCGACGCTGACGGCCGCGTTTGCAAAATTGAAGCACCGGCCGGATTTGGTTTTTGTTGATGGGCACGGGTTTGCTCATCCGAGACGGATGGGAATTGCGTCACATTTGGGAATAGTGCTCGATTGTCCCACGGTCGGTTGCGCGAAATCGGTGCTGTGCGGAGAGGCAGAGGAGCCTGCGAATGAGGTCGGCGCTGTCTCAGAACTTACACATAAAGAAGAGGTTATTGCTATTGCGCTGCGAAGCCGCGTCGGCTGCCAGCCGGTTTATATTTCGACGGGGCATCGCGTCTCTTTGGAGAGCGCGGTTAAGTTTGCGCTGTCGGTGCTGGATGGTCTTCGCGTGCCGCGCCCAACGCGAGAGGCAGACCGATTCGTGGGCAAAATGAAACAAATTGACGCCTTAAAATGCGGTAAAAAGGCCTTAAATAGCCAAAAATGGCGCGAAGTGCGCCGTAAAATCGCCTAATTTCAGAGATCGCCGAGTTGAGTCATAACCACACAGATTTGGCTGCCAAGACGCCTCTACGGCGTTTGAATCTCGGGAGTGTGCCAGTACTTTAGACGGCGGGTACCAGAAATAAAAACGGGAGGCAGAAACCAAAGGTTTCCACCTCCCGGGGTGGGTGGGGTTTATTGCCGATAGCCCAGCAAGGAATTTTGGCGTTCCCGCGCCTGAGCTTCAGCAACCCGGCATTCAGCCGGTGCCACGAATAGGCCAGAGTTAGCACAGTGCGAGAAACGGTGTCAATAGACTTTTGTGCTTGCTTCGTACCGTAAGCACGGCACCCGTGGCAGCGGGCGACACAAGGCGGAAGCGGTACTTTCAGGA
>DATNBB010000286.1:0-9437 GCA_035607335.1 Binatia bacterium
TTTGCCCGATTGGGTAAACACCCCATTGCGCCAACAATGAAAGGCGGAGGTAGTCCAGATGTCCGCCTACAGACTTCGCAATCGCACGAGCAACTTCTTCGTTTTCTATCTCTTACCGTTAGCGCTGCTGGGACTGCTCACAATGGCGGCCCGGCCGCAGGATCCCCAGAATTCCTCGCGTAACGAACAGATTATTTCGCGCGAGGTGTATCACCGACTCGCGTTGGAACCGCGCTTGTCCGTATTCGACATCGTCGGCTTCCATGTAAATGGTGGAACCGTTACACTTACGGGCGAAGTCACTCAACCAGTAAAGAAGAGCGATGCCGAGAGTGCCGTAAAAGGCATCGAAGGCGTCGACAAGGTCGATAACCAAATAAGAGTCCTCCCGCTATCTCCTATGGACCAGAAGATTAGAGAGGAGGAATTCCATGCCATCTATTCGCTGCCGAGTTTGCAGAAATATGCCTGGTACTCGGTCCAATCTATTCATATCATTGTAGATAATGGTCACGTGACACTCGAGGGTTGGGTAGACAATCAGGCCGACAAAGACGCCGCGAACGTCCGCGCCAATTCCGTGTCCGGTGTTTTCAGCGTGAAGAACAACTTGCAAGTGGGACAGCCGAAGCGCCCGGCTTAGCCGACCAATTGCCTGAGCGTTTTAATGTGCGGAATGATCGCCGTCGCAGAACGAAGTCCAAGGGCCGGCGATCATATCCCGGAGCACTGGTGCCTCCCACGCGTAGTCAGAATTAGTATGGCTCTTCAGATACTCGCTGGCGCTGAAGTTTTCGCCACAGGGATGTCCAGCCCGCGCCGTAAATGACATGTTTTCAGCCATTTCGCTGTCAACAGCTTTGCCCTCCACAGCGCCATACGGTTCATAAGCTCCGGACGAGGAATCTGCCACATGCCCCGTCACAGTTTCATAATGGCTGCAAATTGTTCGCTTGTCTGGCCCTTCCGCCTTCGTAAACGTATCGTAGTGGTCGCCCAAAAACGTCTCAGCCATCGCCACGTCGATTTTTCCTCTGTTCGGGATCAACAATTGATCCCAACGAATCCTTCGCGCGTTCGACGAATTAGATAAGTCGTTTGGATCAAAATTAGTCTCGTCTCGGATCAAGTCGGGATCGCTTGGAAAGTTTGCGCCAGAATAGTAGCCGTCCTTGGTGCGCCACAGTCTGTGGTGCTTGAGTCCCAGTTCAAAACGCGCGATCTCACCTGTTTTTCGGTCGCCCAATAACCAGTCGTTCGCATATCCGCCATTGTTTCCATCCAGCATGATCTGCACGTATTCATCGATCGAACCCGCGTATTGCATGGCCTTGCGCGCCCGCACAAACTCCGGTTTGCCATTGGGATCGAAGCCATGAAAATTCGAAATCGTGGTTTCGCTGATGATCATTCCCGCCGAATTGATGCCGAAGTCGTCGTCGCTGGCAATTGCGCCGGGAAATCCATCCATAAGAATGTGATTCCCCTGTTGTGGAACGATATCGAAGATGATGTTCCAACGGGCACCCTCGATGTACGTGGTCCAGTTGCTATGAGCCATCACGATCTGGCCGTCTTTGGTCCAGCTTCCTGTCGCCACAAACGCGCTACAGTGACCGGGCGGCGTCGATCGCGCTATGTTTTGCGCGTGGACCTGCTGATTCAGCCACGGAACGTAATAATCCGGCAATTCCGAAAAAGCATTAAACGCCACAATATCGTCGAGATCTAACTTCGTCTTCCTCGCGCGCAGGCCGTCGACGATCCCTTGCAACTCCGCCTGATATTCCGGATCGATCTTCGGCCAAAGCATCTGCCGCGCCGAGCGGCGGAAAAACTCCCAATCGCGGCCCGTGTCGTGCGTCATCTCAAGTTTAACAACGGCGAAAGCGTCAGCAATCTCCGGCGCAAGGAGATACCCGTGCTGATAACCAATGTCGTGCGGCGAGCCTTCAAGATGGACATAAATCCATCCCCCACGGTCGAAACGATAAGCCTTGGCCAGAGCGGCCTGATCTCCGCCCATCGCATGCGCGGCTCGGGCCAATGCAGCGGCGTTCGACGCGCGCGTTGTGCCGGTCAAGGGCAACATCACGCATGCCAGCGTGCAGATTACGATTGCAGTGATGCCTGCGCTAGCCCGCGCGGACATAGCAAATCTGTGGCGGCTCACAGCGACACTCCATTTCCAGACACGTCGAAAAGTGCTTTCATGTTGATCCAGAGAGATTTAGATGCAATTCACCGCACATCGTTAGCGAATAACGTCACCGCACGATGCGGTTACTGACTGGCAGAGGCATTGTCGCCGCCAAAATTCGCCCCAGCGGTCGCGTTTGAAACGGCATTTGAAGACTGCTCACGCAACGCGACGGCCAGGCTTTCAAACATCTTCGACGCCGAATCGCGCAGTGCCTGATCCGCCGATCGCATGAGTGACTCGATCACATTCTGCCCATGGTCGTTCAGGCGCCGGACTGCGGCCACTGTACTCGTATCGGCAGCGGTCTGGATTCGGCCGGCACCCTGCGCGATCGCATCTTCAGCCACGCGATTCAGCCTTTCGGACCATTCTTGCGCCTCTGCGGTGTACTGCGAACGATGAGCATCTATCGCAGCCGCGGACTCAGCAACTAAAGTGGCCCGTGCTTCTGCGACGGCAGATTGCAAATGTGAAACAGCGTGATCGCGCATGGTTTGAGCCGCCACTGCCGACTCGTTCTCGAACGCTGCATGCAGCTGCCGTGTGAAATTTTCCAATTCCTGGCGCTTTGCGTCGAGCGATGCCTGGCTCGCTTGGCTAAACTGGTCGGCACGTTCCGCCGAAATGCCATAAAGCACCTGGCCAAACGAAGCCGCCGCGGCTTCGGCAGCCTCTGCGAGTTGCGTTCGCGTTCGGCCCGCGAGGTCGTCTGCTACGCCGTCGAGTTGCTGATGAACCTGCGCTAGATGGAAAATCGATTGGCCCTCAAGGTGAGTCGCAAACAGGCCTGCAGCCTTCGTCGTTTCTTCTTCGAAGCGGGCGATTGCAGTCGCAAGCGTTTGCTCGGACAACACCTGTAAACGCTCGCGAGCCTCCTGCTGGAGCCACTCGGACGTGCGGTTGAGCGATTCTCCGGCATTGTGAGCCGCGCGCGTACTGAGTGCGTCGAGCTCATCACTCCACTTTGCAAGCGCCTCGCTTCTCGCTGCTTCGAAATCGCGCCGCACCGCCGCAGCAGTCGCCTCCGCATGCGCGGCAATCTCCCGCAAACTGTTGTCTGAGGCATGGCGCAGTCGCTCGCGATGCAAACGCAGCCCTTCAGCCATCTGCTGCTCGCGCCCGGAAAGCTCGCGGAGCAGCTCCGGCACGCGCGCCGCGTGCGGCACCACTCTCGCTTCGGCCTCACCAGCCAAACGATCAAGCATTTGCTGGCGCGTATTCTCGATAGCCTCGCGCGCTCGCGTAACTTCTTGCTCGATCGAACCCCTCACTCCCGCCAGTGCGTTCTGCGCCTCGTTCGACATCTGCGCGAGCATCTGGCTCAAATTCGCAAACTGCTGCGCCATTTTGTCTTCAGTTGCCCGAACCGCCTCTTGCGCGCGGCCGGGCAATTCCTCAGCTAACCGCTGCAGCGATCGGTCGATCGATGATTGCAGCAGTTCGTCCCACTGGCGCTGCGCGACGGCCATATCGGACGCGAGCTGCTCGCGCCAAGCAGTCGAGTTCGGCTCCTGCGATTCGTGCGCGTGGTTCATCGGATTCGCCATTCGTGACTGCTCAAAGCCGCTGAGTGAATCTCCGGAAAAGCTGTTCATGGGAATTGTCTGTCCTTGGTTCGAAATTTCGGCCACATCTGATCTTTTCTGTGTTTGCGTTGTTCCGGCGAATGCATCCTCACCCGCCCGAGCCAGTGCATGCCAATCTTCGGGCGGCGTGTCGAGGCCCCAGATATTGGCTGCACCTTCCAGTTCCACGGCGATCTGGAATAAATCGCGAATCGAATGCGGGCGATGAATCCACGCCACGCGGGCACGCACGTTACGTGCCTCACCGTTGTGCGCCACTTCAATGCTGATCCACGAATTGCGCGGAAGATGGTGCTTGGAGAAATACCGGCAGCCTTGCAGATTCAGGGTCAGCGTAGCGGTTCGCTCTTCAAATGAATGGCCTAGAAGATCCACGCCGCGCACCACTAGCGGCACAGATTCGGAGACGCGCTTGCTCCTGCGGCGTTCAATAGAGGGATTCGGTGACGCGTCTTGCACGGCCTACCTCTGAGAAGGTAGGACAAGACTAACATTCCGGGCCGTAGCGGGTCGAGCGGGAAGATAATGCGGAGAAAACGTGGGGTGGGAGAGCGCACAAGCGCCCTCCCGCTCACGCAAATTACGGTTTTTTCTTAGCCGGTTTGGACGATTTCGATGGCTTCGTTCCCACGCTGGTGCTCACGCCGCCGCTCATCTGCGTGACGCTCGCCGCCATGTCCTTGCACTGCGCACCCAATGGACCCGTAGGATCAAGGTCGGAGCATTTCTGAAGCGCATCGGACGTATTCGGATCGAATGTGAATACTTCCTTGTCGCCTTCGGTCTTCGATTGCACAGAGCCGACGTATGCGCTGCCAAGCAGGAACCACGCCTGCGCATCTTTCGGATTCGCGTCCGTGGCCTTCTTCAAAGGATCGATCGCCTGCTGCAAATCGCCCTTGTTGCTCAGAACGATTCCCATGTTCTTGTAGCAGCGCGAAGCGACCGCAGTCGAAGTCTGCGCCGGGGAAGCGGCAGCGCCGCCGGCGGCAGGAGCTGCGGGCGCGGAGCCCGCGAGCGCCACTGCCTTTTGGCACGCCGCGTCAGCATCGCTGATCTTCTGCTGTAAGACTGCGGGATCATGCTGCGCCGCCGCCGTGTTTGTGAGCGCCGTGCTCAGATCCGAATAGTAGTCGGCAGTTGGCTTCAAATCGATCGCTTTCTGATAGGCCGTGGCCGCGTCGGCATACTTTGACGTCGCATCGTCCGCGCGCCCGATGCTGGCCCAAATGAGCGCGTGGTTGCCGGTATCTTTAGCGTTGACGCCCTGCTCAGCGGCCGTATATTCGGTCAGCGCTGTCTGGTAATCCGCGTTCATCTTGCTGGTCAGATCGGACTTCTGGTCCGCCGGTGCAGTCGCGAGCTGCTTCTTGATCGCATCGGCATCGTTCATTGCCGTCGTCGCCGCGTCGAAGTGTTGCTTCATGTTATTGAACGCTTCCTTCTCGGCTGCAGCCTTTTCAGACCCTCCCGAAGCGGCGGCAATCTCCTTCAAATTGATGTTCCACGGTTGGTTATTCGAGCCGCTGGCCTGAAATTGCGTAGTGAAACCCTGCGGAACCGCCGGGCTGGTCAGGCTAACCGTGTATACGCCGTCCGGCACGCCAACCTGAATGAAATTGCCCTTGCTATCCGTTTTCGTCGTGAATGTGCGGCCCGTGTCATTCTTAATCGTGATCGTTGCGTTCGGCAGCGGATTGCCGTCGAGCCCGATCACTTGGCCTGTCACGTTATTCCCCTGCGCGGCTGCCGACCCCGCGAATAGCAAAAGGAACGCAAAAAGCGTCAATCCGACACTTGCAAATCGTTTCATTTTCGTATGCTCCTCGCTTTCGACATCCAAAATTATTGCGCCACGCTCGCCCGGTAGGGAATCGGATCGCCCAGCCCCGCTTCGGCGAACGCTTGCAACCGCAGGCGGCAACTGTCGCAAGTCCCGCAGGCGGCGTCTTCAAACTGGTAGCAAGACCACGTCCGATCGAGCGGAGCTCCCAACTCCGCGCCCCGCCTCACGATCTCGCTCTTCTTCATCGCGATTACGGGCGTCACGATCTCAATCTGTGTCTCCGGACGCGTACCCTGCCGGATTACCTCCGCAAACGCATGATAATACTGAGGACGGCAATCCGGGTAGCCCGAACTATCCTGCTCCACCGCCCCAATAAAGATAGCCTTTGCCCCTATAACTTCCGCCCAACTCACCGCAGCGGACAAGAAATGCGCATTCCTAAACGGCACATACGTAATCGGAATACCGGCATCTGGCCCCAGCGCATGCCCCGATTCAGGAACGGCCATGCTCCGATCCGTCAGCGCCGAACCACCGATCTGCCTTAGCGCGTCAAGCCGGATCGCCAACCGTTCTCGCACGTCGTAAAAGTCTGCAATTTCATCAAATGAGCGCCGCTCGCGTGTTTCCGTGCGCTGGCCGTAGCTGACGTGGAGCGAGGCGAGCCGGTGCGTTTGATTCGCAATCGCGGTGACCACGCACGAATCCATTCCGCCGCTCAAGAGAACCACGCCTTTGGGCTTTTCGGTCATTCCCAGCCTCAAACTCCCTTTGTTGCCGGATCCCACACGAATTTATGCAACTGCAATCCCAGGCGCACAGGCAAGCCGTCCGCAAGAATCCATTCCGTCAGATCGCGCGCGCTCAAGCCCGGCCATGATCCTGCCGGATCGGGAAATACTGGAGAAAAAATCACCTGCCCCACGCGCTTTGTGAGCCCATGCTGCCCGGTGAATTGCTTCGCAAATTCATAGTCGCGCCGGCTGGCGATCACGAATTTCACTTCGTCTTTGCCATCTAGTATGTCGATATTCGCCATATTGAATTTGCCGCTCTCGCCGGAGTCGGGGCACTTTACGTCGACAATCTTGATTACTTCGCAAGGCAGGTCGCCCACAAACCTCTCCCCGCTCGTTTCAATCATCACCGTATAATTCTTCAGCAAAAGCCGTGTGGCGAGTTCCGGCGTATCGGGCTGGAGCAGAGGCTCGCCCCCTGTTATTTCGACGAGAGAAACCGGCTGTCCGTTTCCATTTCCGGAATCAGTCGCAAACCGTTCTACGCGTTCCATGATCTCGTCGAGCGAATGTTTTTCGCCGCCATGAAACGCATAAGCCGTATCGCACCACACGCATCGCAGATTGCAGCCCGTAAGCCTTACGAAAATACACGGAAGGCCAGCCCGCGTGCCTTCGCCCTGAATGGATTTGAAAATTTCCGTGATGAACATGCGCGGTTATAAGCAAAAAACTAAGGTTTGTAAGTGGCCGAAGCCGTCTCCGTCTCCCACACCGTCACGCCCGCGAGCGACGCTTCGCCAAGCTGCCCCGCAAGCTGTTTCGCGGTTTCGTCATGGATGAACCGCGCAAGATTCTCCGCCGATGGGTTCATCTTATCGAATGGCGGCAGCTCATTAAGGTATTGATGGTCTAACTTGTCCACAACGCCGCGCAGCACTCGCTTGAGGGCCGTGAAATCCTGAAGCAGGCCGACCTCGTCAAGCTGCTCGCCGGCCACGACAAGGCGCACGCGGTAATTGTGCCCATGCAACTGTTCGCACTTTCCCTGATATCCGCGCAGGCGGTGCGCCGCCGCAAAAGTCGCGTCCACGCTCACTTCAAACATGAACTGTCCCTGACTCTCCTGCGTTCGCCGATGCCGCTTCCGTTCTTTCCTTTTTCGGAAAAGCTTCCATGAAGCGAGCGACTGCGGCGAGGTCGTGCGTCGTTCCGTAACCAGGCAAGGAGTCGAGAAAAATTTTACCATATTGCATGCGCTGGATGCGGTTATCCAGGATGGCAAGGATGCCGCGATCAGTCTTCGTACGGATTAGCCGCCCAAAGCCCTGCTTGAGCGCGAGCACAGCCTCCGGCACCTGATATTCCGCGAACGCGTTGCGCCCATCTTCCTGTAGCGCACGAACTCGCGCGGCGACAATCGGATCGCTCGGCACGGCAAAAGGCAGCTTATCGATAATGACGCAGGAAAGCTGCGAGCCCGGAACATCGACGCCCTGCCAAAAGCTGGCCGTCGCAAAGAGCACTGCGTTCGGCGTCGAACGAAACCGCTCGAGCAGCGTCGAACGCGGCGCAGTGCCTTGTAGCAGCAGCGGGAAATTCACGCGAATCTTCACCCGCTCATAAACATCACGCATTTGCGCATAGCTGGTGAACAAACAGAACGCGCGTCCGTCCGAAATGTCCAGCAAGCGCTCAATTTCCGCGGCGGCGCCCGCCGAAAATTTCGCGTCACGCACGTCAGGCATCTGCCGCGGAATATAGAGAAGCGCCTGCTCCCCAAAATCGAATTCCTGCGGCAGCGCGACTTCCTTCGATGGCAGCACTCCGAGGCGTTGCTTCAAGTAATCGAAACTGCCTCCCACCGAAAGCGTCGCCGACGTGAGAATCACCGTATCGAAATGCTCGAAAAGCTGTTCCCGCAAAATTTCGCTCACGTCGATCGGTGTCGCCGCGAGAAATACTCCCCGGCCGCGCCGCTCGTACCAATAAACATAGCTGCGCTCCTCGCTCTCGAGCAAAAACGCCAGTTCGCGCCGCGCTTCTGCCGTGCGACGAGCCAACGCGATGATCTCCTCCGGCTTGGGCGTTATGGCCGCGAGTTCGGTTTCCACTCGCTTCAAGCCTGTCGTCAGATCGCTATACGCCTCATTGTTGCGCTCAAGAAACGCTTTCCGCTCCTCAGGGCCAAACGGATACCGTCCCTCGCGTTCCGGAAATCTCTCAAAGAAGCTGCGGCTGCGTTCGCGCAAACTCGTCAGGTGCCTTCGCAGTGGAGTCGCTTCGATCTTCATCATCCGCAACATTGCTTCAATGTCGCGTGTCAGCTCCTCGAATCGATAGCTCGATAGCTGCCGCCCGAAATAGTCGCTCGCCACGTCCTCAATCTCGTGTGCCTCATCGAAGACGACCGCCGCGTATTCCGGCAGGATCGACCCGAAATCGTCGTTGCGAATCGCAAGATCGGCGAAAAAAAGATGATGATTCACAATGATCAGATCCGCCTCAGCGGCACGCCGCTGCATGGCCGTAATGAAGCACCGATTGAACTCAGCGCATTTCTGCCCCGTGCAAAGATCGCTCCGCGCGTCGATGCGATTCCACAGATCGGCATCATCCGGCAAAAACGTCAGTTCGTTGCGGTCGCCTGTTTCCGTCAGCTTTTCCCAATCGCGAATCTGCGCAAACCAGTCGACCTCGTCGATGCCCTTCAGCACCGCCGCCTGCGTATCCATCTGAAGGACTTTTTGCCGGCATAAAAAATTCGCGCGCCCCTTCATCAGCGCCACTTTCAGGTTCGGCGCGAAATGTTTCTGCAGGAAGGGAACATCCTTTTGGAAGAGTTGCTCCTGCAATGATTTTGTCGCCGTCGAAATCACCACTTTGCGCCCGCTGCGAATCGCCGGAATCAGGTACGCAAGCGTCTTTCCCGTGCCTGTACCCGCTTCGATCACCACATGCTGCCGTTTTTGAAACGCCTCATCCGCGATTCGGGCCATCTCCAGTTGTGAAGCCCGGAATTCGTAAGTCGGATGGCTTTTTTGCAGATGTCCACCCACACCGAAAATGTCGTCAATCGTCACTTCTTCCGGTTGTGGCGTGGTTTTCTTCGGCATGGTGGT
>DATNBB010000303.1:0-15369 GCA_035607335.1 Binatia bacterium
AGAGGCTAGCCTACGATTGCGGCGGCTCGCCGAGCTTTACGAGCCGGAAACTCGCTCGCTGCTTGAGCGCAGCCCGATCTATGCGCCAAGCATTGCTATCGATCTCGGTTGCGGCCCCGGCTGGTCAACCGCTCTCCTTCATCAAGTTCTTGAGCCCGGTCGTACCATTGGACTCGACGCGTCCGAGCACTTTATCGAAGAAGCTCTGCGCAATCGCCGACCGGAGCTCGAATTTCGCGTTCAGAACGTCGTCCGCGAGCCGTTTCCCGTCGCCGCCCCTGACGTTCTCTTTTGTCGTTTCTTACTGACTCACCTCGCGCCGCCCGGCGAAGCGCTTACGGCCTGGGCGAAGCAGGGGGCGCCTCGCGCAATTCTCCTTATCCATGAGACCGAATCGCTGGAAGCGGAAGATCCGGTCATCGACCGGTATTACGAGCTTGTGGGCTTGCTGCAGCAGCACTACGGTCAGGCACTTTACGTTGGCGGACTGCTCGAAGCATTGGTCACACAAAGCGGATGGAACATCATTGAAAGCCAGCGTCATGCTCGAAAAGCCTGGGCGCAAAATGGCCGAACTGCACCTATCCAATCTCCGGACATGGCGCGATAACGAATACGCGAAGCAAGCATTCGACCCGGCTGAAATCGACGAATTGGATCGCTCGCTCGCCGAAATCGCCAGCGGCAAGAAAACGGCCGGAGTCGTTATGAACGCTGCGCGTCAGATCATAGCCCGCCGCGCATGATCCAAATCAACAGGGTCCGCCGCTCTTGATCTCGTAGTGCTTGAGCTTCCGGTAGAGCGTGGTCTTGCCGATGCCCAGCACCTTGGCCGCGGCCATTTTGTCGCCGCCCGATTCGCGCATTGCGCGGAAAATGGCTCGCCGCTCCATCTCATCCAGCGGGACCAGTTCCCCGCTCTGTGGCAGTTTTTCGGCTGTTCCGTATTGTAGGTTTGAGGGCAAGTCTCCCACGTGCAGGATCGGTCCCGACCCCAGCGCCACCGCTCGCTCAATCGCGTTCTCCAGTTCGCGCACGTTGCCCGGCCAGTCGTAAGCCGTCAAATGGACCATTGCGTCTTCCGAGATCGTGCGGGGACCATCCTTCGAGTCCGAAAACTTTTCGAGAAACGCGTTCACCAGCAACGGTATGTCCGTCTTGCGCTCGCGCAGCGGCGGCATTTTGACCTGCACTACGTTCAGACGGAAGAAAAGGTCTTGCCGGAATTGGCCGTTACGCACGGCAGACTCAAGATCGCGATTCGTGGCGGCAATCACGCGCGTTGAAATAGGAACGCGCTCGGTCGAGCCGACAGGCTTCACTTCCCGCTCCTGCAAGGCCCGCAGCAGCTTGGCCTGCAGATCGATCGGCAAGTCGCCGATTTCGTCCAAAAAGAGCGTTCCGTCGCCGGCGGCTTCCATTAATCCCTGCTTCGAATGGCTCGCTCCCGTAAACGCACCCTTCACATACCCAAAAAGCTCCGACTCGATCAGGGTGGGGACCAGAGCCGAACAATCGACGGGAACAAAGGGCCGGTTCTTGCGCTCACCGAGAAAGTGAATCGACTTCGCCACAAGTTCTTTGCCCGTACCGCTTTCGCCGAGCACGAGGACCGGATAATTGTGATTACTCACCTTCTCGATCATGCGGTAGACGCGCTGCATCTTCGCCGAAAGCCCGATCAGCCCGCCGAATCCGGGCCGCGAACGCAACTGCTCGCGCAGAACGCGGTTTTCTTGATCGATTTCGAGCGAGTGTGCCACACGATCCAGCTTTCCGCGCAGCTCTGGTATGTGAAACGGCTTGGTCACGTAATCCGCAGCGCCATTTTTCGTGGCTTCGACGGCGCTCTCGATCGTGCCATACTGCGTCAGCACGATGACCGCAGTCTCAGGGTGGTGCTCGCGGACGCGCTTCAGCAGATTGATGCCGCCGATTGCAGGAACACGCAAATCTGTAATGACGATTTCGATGGGTCCCTCATCGAGGATGTCGATTGCCTGCTCCGTCGTCGAAGCCACCTTGGCGCGAAATCCCGCCTCCATCACAACGTCCTGACACAGATTTCGCGTTGCATCCTCATCATCAACGATCAGCACTGTCGCTGCGGCGTGCCGCGCCAAAGCAGCTTCGATTCCAGCCGCCATAATGACTACCCTCCTTCCCGAATGCGAATTTCCCAAAACAGGATGCACGGGGAAGGCCAAAATGGAACACGCGATCCGATTGAGGAAAAAGGTACTTGCATATGCTCTAAGTACGTTGGTGCGCCAAGCCTAATCCCATTGTGAAACTGTTTGCAAGACCGAAATTCTGCGGATATTCACAACTCTCCTAGTCCCTTGGACATGCAACATTGGAACACCATAGTCCCATTTTGGAACTGTTCCGCCTCGGCGCCAGGTCGTCCTCTAAATCGCTCGCTCCCTGGATCGACACTCCGATCCATGCCGACCGTGCCAGGCCACCTAACGCCAGCCCCATACCATCCAACGATCCGTCCATAGGCTTTCTGCCAGCGGAAGGCCTCTATTTCAGACAAACAAGGAGAAGAAGCGTATGAACTCGATCCGTGCGTCGATGGCAGTGGTCTGCGCGCTGGCTATTGCATCCGCAGCTCACGCGCAGGGCAATGTAAACCAGCGCGCCGTCCCCTCCGGTACACGTTTTCTCGCGTCGCTTGACGCGCCTCTTTCGACCAAGGACGCCAGGGCCGGCGATCACTTCGAGGCGGAAACACTTGAACGTCTCGTTGCGATCGACCGCACAATTCTCCCCACGGGAACCGCGATTCGCGGCCATGTGGATAAGGTGGAAGGAGCCCACAAGACCGGTCGAGCCCGCCTGTGGCTCACTTTTGACGAGGTGAGGACACCCTCCGGGTGGATGCCGATCGTCGCGGTCGTCGACGATGTCCCCGGCGTCCATTCGATCCGCGTTGACGAGCAGCGCGAAGGCGAAATTGAGGCTCAGTCCGACCCGCGCCGGGATGCGGAAGCTGCTGCGGCCGCAGGAGCCCTTGTCGGCGCTGCAACGGGTGTTGCCTCGCGAAACGCAAAAGCTGCTGCCGCGGGTGCCGCAGTCGCCGCCGTAACTGCCTATATGGTCGCCACCGGATTGGGCCAGGAAGTCACTCTCGATAAGATGACCAAGCTCGAATTGACCTTGGAACGCGATCTCCCGATCAGCACTGAATAATAAGTCGAATGCCTAAAACGCTCTTCTATCAGCGGACAGGACTCCAACCGGCGGCGGTTTCATCGCCAATGGCTTGGTTTTCTGTTCTACTACTGGTAGATTGAGTTTTTGATGGCATCCGATAACTCATCTCTGCAGCGAATCCTGATTGTCGAAGACGAGGAGAACGCGCGCAAAGGCTACGAGGCCTTGCTGAAGAAGTGGAATTACGAACTTCTCGGCGTCGGCAGCGGCGAAGAGGCGCTTGCGAAGTTTCCCGAATTTGCCCCCGATATCGTTCTCGCCGACGTCGAACTTCCCGGCATGAACGGGCTCGAGCTTCTGAGCCATCTTGGCGACGAGCTAAAGCACGTTCCCGTCATTATTATCACTGGCCGCGGCAGTGATGAGCGCGTAGTACACGCTATCGAGTCCGGCGCGTACTGGTACATCGAAAAGCCGCTAAAGCCGCCCGTCTTGCGGGCCCTTCTTGATCGCGCCTTGGTTCGTGCGAGAGATCAAAAAACGGTCGCCGCTCTGACGCGGCAACTGCGCGATGCAGGCAGACTCGGCAGGCTTGTCGGCACATCGGCCCCCATGCAGGAAGTGATGCGGCAGGTGGAGATCGCCGCCCCGTCAACAGCTTCTGTGCTGATTACGGGTGAAACGGGCTCCGGCAAGGAGATGGTGGCGCACTCGATCCATATGCTTTCGCCACGCGCCGAGAATCCGTTCGTCGCGATCAACTGTTCCGCGATTCCCGAGTCCCTGATGGAAAGCGAAATCTTCGGGCATGAGCGCGGTGCATTTACGGGCGCCGCCGAGCGCCGCCTCGGCTGCTTTGAACTCGCCGACGGCGGCACGCTGCTTCTCGACGAAATCGGCGAAATGCCCGCACAGACGCAGGCGAAGCTCCTGCGCGTCCTGGAAGACCACAAGATTCGCCGGCTCGGCAGCAAAGTCGAAACGCCGGTTGATGTGCGCGTTCTTGCGGCCACCAACAAAAATCCCGAACAGGCTGTCGCCGACGGTCATCTGCGCCAGGACCTCTATTTCCGCCTCAACGTGTTTCACATTCATCTGCCGCCGCTTCGCGAGCACAAGCAGGATTTGCCTCTGCTTGTCGAACATCTGCTGGCTGAAGCGTCCGAAAGGCACGGGAAGCGCGTCACCGCCGCGGGCGCGGATGTCATGGAACTGTTTAAGTCTTACCCCTGGCCGGGAAATGTACGCGAGTTGCGCAATGT
The DNA here is from genome assembly GCA_035607335.1 of Binatia bacterium. Taxonomy (GTDB): domain Bacteria; phylum Acidobacteriota; class Terriglobia; order Acidiferrales; family UBA7541; genus Palsa-295. The sequence continues at coordinate 4,425 of DATNBB010000303.1, forward strand.
GATCGAGCGCGCCGCAATCGCGTCGGATCGCGGCATAATCACGCGTCAGCATCTTCCCAGCGATTTCGGTCATGCTCCGGCGTCCGCCGTAGGTTCCGCCTTGGGCGGGTTACGTTTCCCTGTCGGCACCACCGTTGACGCCGTGGAACGCGAGTTGATCCTCCAGACGCTTGCGGCAACCAGCCAGAATAAGACGCGCGCCGCCGAGCTGCTGGGCATCAGCTTGAAGACACTGCACAATAAACTTAAAGAATACGAGGCGGGGCGGAAAGATGCGTCTCAGCCTGAAAACTAAGTCGACACTGGCAATTTCGGTTCTGGTTCTCATCGTGGTCAGCGGCCTTTCCGGCCTGTATATCGGCCGCCTTACGCAGCAGACTCTCCGTCTCGCGGACGACCGCGCTGCCTTTGTTGCGCAGCAGATTTTCGGAGCGTGCGGCAACGCGCTGCATGAAGCAGAAGAACGCGGCGAAGCGCCCCTTTCGGAAACTCCCGAGGAGGTGCGCACATACGCGCAGCGGGCATTTGATAACAGCAGCGCGCTCGATTCGCTGATCGAATCCGACCTCGGCTATTCCGCCACGATCTACGACATTCTGATCACGGACCAGAACGGCATCGTCCTCAAGTCGAGCGATGCCACGCAGCGAGGACGAAAGGTCGCCGTCCGTCCGCCATTGGGTACTTTGGTGCGCGCCGGATTTTTCCAGAAGCTGCGCGAGCTCTACGGACCCCCGCAAACTTTCGAGTATTCGTTTCCCTTCACACTCGCGCAGAACACCCCCGGGCAAAATACGTTCGATATCCGTATAGGCCTTTCTTCCGCTCTCATGAGAGATGAGCTTAACCCTTCGCTTCAAGCCGCCGGCGAATACGCCCTTGGGGCCGTACTGATCTCCACATTCCTGGCGTTCGGAGTCAGCCTTTTGACGTTTCGCCCGATTGACCGCATTTCTGCGCAACTCGATCGCATTTCGGCCGGCGAATTTGAGAGCGAGCCCGCCGTCGATCGGACAGACGAACTCGGCGTCGTCAGCACCAAAATCAGCGGTATCGGCAAGCAATTAAAGGACGTCCGCGAAATCTTCAGCACTATGCAGGACAATCTCGACCAAGTGATGACCGGTCTCGGCGAAGGCCTACTGCTCTTCAATGCCGACGGGCGGGCCGTTCTCGTCAGCCCTGCGGTCGAAAAATTCCTAGGCCGCGCCGCCGATGAACTTCAGGGACGCGGCGCGGGCGAAGTCTTTCCGCCAAGACACCCTCTGCATGACGCGCTTCGCATCGAAGGCGATGAAATCGAGCCTGTCGAAAGCAGAGAGGTCGTTCTCGAAGGCCTTGCGGGCCCCTCCCGCGTCAGCGTGACCGCCCAAGTAATTCGCGAAGAGGGTCGCCGTATGGGAACTCTCGTCACGCTACACGACGTGGAGTCGTTCGAGCGCATCGGAAATCAGTTGCAGCTTTCTGAACGGCTCGCCGCATTGGGACGCGTCACCGCCGGCGTTGCGCACGAGGTCAAAAATCCTCTCAACTCCATGCGCCTCTGGCTCGAAGTATTGAAGGGCAATATGCCTGTGGAACCGGAGCCGCAGCAGGCCGTGAAGATGCTCGATAGCGAAATCGACCGTCTCGATCGCGCCGTGAAGACCTTCTTGAATTTCACCCGCCCCGTGGAAATTCAGCTCGAAGAGACGGACCTGCCTGCATTGCTTCGTGAAATTCTGCAGGCTGGCAAGCCCTCAATTGTCAAAGCCGGCCTCGACCTCCGCGTCGATCTTCCCGCCGAATTCCCTTCCGTTTTGTTGGACCGCCAGCTGATCCATCAGGCTGTGCTGAATCTGCTGGTCAATGCCTGCGATTTCACCGGACCCGGCGGGCGCGTTTCGCTGCTCCTGCGCCATTCCGGCGACTCTGCGGTAATTTCCGTGGCTGACACCGGAAGCGGAATTCCGCTCGAAGAGCAAAAGAAAATTTTCCAGCTCTTTCACACAACCCGGCCCGGCGGCTCAGGCATCGGGCTAGCGAACACCTTCCGATTTGTACAATTGCACAACGGTCGGATAGAATTTGAATCGGAGCCAGGCCGGGGAACGACTTTTCGCATCGAGCTTCCGCTCGCGCGTCATGCGGAATTCCCCGCTGCCGAAGCTTCGAGCGCCAGTGAGCGCTTCGCGTAAACGGTTATGCCCAGCCGTCGCAACACAATTCGGACATGTTTTTTGGTGGCTGCGGGTCTCGCGTTGCTCTTGATCACCGGCTGCAACGAGAGAAGAGTACATGCTGTCGTTCCGGCGCCCGCGCCGTCGCCGTCAAAGGACGCCCGGCCGATGACCGTCGCGCCCGATACAGACGCTGCTCCTCCCCTTGAAGCCGCGGAGCTTCCTCCGGAAATTCCGCAGACTCCATCGGTCGACATCGTGGAGTTGGCTCCGCTCCCCGTCGTCCCTGCGCCGCGCCGCCCTGCGGAGCGCGGTCCGGTTGAAACCGCGGAGCAGGACAACTCCTCGCGGACTGCGCCAAAAATCGCGCCCGATCTTTCGCCAAGCGATCAAGCTGCCAAGCAAAAGCAAATCGAAGACGATTCCGCAGTGGCAAACCGAAATCTTCAGCTCGTCAAAAACCGCCAACTCAATCCGCAGCTGCAAGATATCGCCGATAAAGTGCGCGAGTTTCTGAGCCAGTCTAACGACGCGGGAAAAACAGGCGATTGGGTCAGCGCGCAGAGTCTCGCACACCGCGCGCGCGTGCTTTCTGAATCCCTAGTCCAAAATCTCTAGCCAATCGCTCGGCATTTCGAAGGGCCTTCGAGCGATGGCTGTCCCTTCTGCTGTTGGCGATAGTGTCTGCAATTCACTTGAAACTTTTTTCGAATCGACTAAACTCTCCCGCGCATCTTCTACGTCATGGAATATCGACAGCTCGGCCACTCAGGCCTCAAAGTTCCCGTTCTCAGCTTCGGCACCGGTACGTTCGGCGGAAGAGGCAAATTCTTCGGCGCATGGGGTTCGAGTGATGTTGCCGAGGCCACCCGCCTCGTCGACATGTGCCTTGACGCCGGTGCGAATTTCTTCGATACCGCGGATGTCTATTCGAAAGGCCTCGCCGAAGAGATCCTCGGCAAAGCGATCTCCGGCCGCCGCGACAAAGTCCTGATCTCCACGAAGGCAACGTTCGCAATGAGCGGCGAGCCAAACGACGTCGGCTCATCGCGCCATCATCTGCTTGCTTCCTGCGAAGCAAGCCTTCGCCGCCTCGGTACCGATTACATTGACGTTTATCATATGCACGGATTTGACGCGCTCACGCCCGTCGAAGAAGTTCTCGGGACGCTCGACGGCCTGGTGCAAAGCGGCAAAGTCCGTTACATTGCCTGCTCGAATTTTTCCGGCTGGCACCTGATGAAATCGCTGGACATCTCGCGGCAGTACGGCTGGTCAAGATACATCGCGCACCAAGTCTACTATTCGCTTGTCGGCCGCGAATACGAATGGGAATTGATGCCGCTCGGCCTCGATCAACAGGTCGCCGCAATTGTCTGGAGCCCGCTCGGATGGGGACGCCTTACAGGAAGGTTGCGCCGCGGCTCGCCGTTGCCGAAAGTCAGCCGCCTCCACGAAACGGCCGAGTCCGGTCCGCCTGTAGACAATGAATACTTGTATCGCATCGTTGACGCGCTCGATGAAATCGCGAAAGAAACGGGAAAAACGATCCCGCAGATCGCGCTTAACTGGCTCTTGCAACGTCCTACCGTCGCCAACGTCATCATGGGCGCGCGCAACGAAGAGCAGCTCCGCCAGAATCTCGGCGCCGTCGGCTGGAATCTCACATCCGATCAAATAGCAAAGCTCGACTCCGCCAGCGAGGTCACGCCAATTTATCCTTACTGGCACCAGCGCCAATTCCAGGAACGGAATCCTATCCCCACTTCATCGGGAACGCGCAGCTAAGCCGTCGCGTCCACATCGGGTCTGGCGATTCTTTCGGAGCCGATGTATATTTCGCCGCCTGGGCACGCCACCATCTTTGACGCACCTACGCGAAGGAGTCCGACCATGTCATCGCAATCATATATCCGCTGGCTGATGGCAGTTACGATCGCCGCACTCATCGGCTCGATTCCGCTAACGGCATCGCCCTCCGCCGCGACGCCCGGCAGCCGCAGCCTGATGGACGCGCACAATTGCTATCCCTATGCAGAGTGGTGGTCCGATCGTATCGATCGCGCGCTCTCGGCGGGCACCCCGCTCGCCATCGAACAGGACCTCCTTTGGTACACCGATCCGCGCACGGGCCAATCACGCAGCGTCGTTTCGCATGGCGCTCCGGCCTCGGGCACCGAGCCCACGATGGAAACATACTTCTTCCAGCGCATACGTCCGATCATGGAGCAGGCCCTGAAAGAAGGAAACAAAGGCGATTGGCCGCTCATCACGTTGAATCTCGATTTCAAGTCTGAGGAACCGGATCATCTGGTCGCGGTCTGGAACCTGCTCACGAAATACCGCGATTGGATTACAACCGCGCCGCGTGTCGCCGACGAATCGACGATGCAGCCGCTCGACGTAAAGCCATTGCTCGTCCTGACCGGTGAATCGGACGCTCAACAAAAAGTTTTTGAAGATCGCGTCCCCGTCGGTGAGCGTCTGCTCGTCTTCGGAGCGGTCCACACCAATACGAAGGATCCTATGGCGGCTCCTGACGTGATTGAATCAGGTCCTGGGACAAATTACCGGCGCTGGTGGAACAATCCCTGGAGCGTCGTCGAGCGCGGGGGCCAAAACAATGCCGGCGCATGGACGCCCGAAGACAATCAACGCCTCGAGTCGCTCGTGCGCTACGCCCACTCCCGAAATTTGTGGATTCGCTTCTATACGCTGGATGGATCGACCGTTCCCGAACTCAGCAGCAACGGTTGGTTTCGCTCATACAATTTCGGCTCGCTCGCCGCCGCAAAAATTCGCTGGCGCGCCGCGGCAGAGGACGGCGTCGACTATATCGCCAGCGATCGCTACGAACTCCTCGGCGCATACCTGCGCCAATTCCGCGCCAAAGCCCATCACTAACGGAGGAAGCGGCGGAAGCCCCATTACGCACCAGATTTACTCACGCGCGGCGCGGCGATCGGCAATCAATTCGTCTGCAAGCGACTCGCCCGGCTTTATGTATTTTCGCACGAGCATTTGAGCACGCTTAAGGCGACGCGGGAGTGCTTTAACAACGGACTTTTTATCCTTCGTTCGCAATGGCTCTCCTCATGGGCGGCCTCATTGCGCCGGCTTCCACTTTTCCAAAAAAGCTGTCACATCCTCCGGCCCGAGCTTTACGCTTGATTCAAATTCGCCATGCTGTTGGCTGAAAACGACCGTGCCGTTCGCATCGAGCACAGCTACCACCGGCACGCCCTTATCGAGCGGCACCTGATATTTCTTCGCGACGTCGAGGTTCTTGTCCATGTCGCCGATATTCACGTGAACCACGTGATAATTCGCCTTTATGATGGGCGAAAGTTCCCGCGAGCGAAACGCCGCATCCAGCACGTGGCAGTCGTAACACCAGTTCGCGCCGAACACGAGAATCACGCGTTTGTGATCTTTCGCGGCTGCGGCAAGAGCCGCCTGAATTTCCGGCGCAGCATCTTCCGGCGCCGGGTACAGTTCCACATTCGGTTTCGCGGGCTCCGGCAAGCGCTCCGCAGGCCGAGGCTCCACATCGCCGCGCTGGGTCATTCCGATCTTCCATCCTTCGCCTGTTTTGATCCAGACTTGCCCGCCCTCTACGATGAACGGCTTCTTCACGCCCGCGTCATTTAGATCAAACTCGATCCGCAGAACGAGCACGACAATGCTCGGATTCGGCCGCTCTATCTCGAGGATTTTCGGATTCACATCGCTGATCCCGCGCGCCGTGAAGGCCGACCAAAATGTAGGCTCCTCCCCAGGATCGGTGATCGTTTCTGAAGGTGTCTTTGTCTGTGCCGCAGGTGTCGTCGAATAGAATTTCGCAAGCGCCGCGCGGTCGCCCGATGCCACGGCCGCCGCCCACTGATTTACCGGCACCGGAACTTGCGTGGTCGAAGCAGTCTCCTGCCGCGTCGGTTGAGCAACCTGCGCCGCTGCTGAAAACGCTACCCAGAGCAAGCCCACACAAAATAAAGCGCCGAAATTCGCCATCCACATCCGTCGATTTCGTTTCAATGTTGCCTCCATCGCGCAACTCCTTAGCGCTTCTCATCGCTCCACATCGGCACTTCTCGCCCAATTCCCTTTTCTCGTGCTAACTGATAAACGCGCGCCGCCGTCGCCACATCTTCCTCCGCAATCCCGATCGACTTAAACAATGTAATCTCTTCCGCGTCCTGCCGTCCGTCGGCTTTCGCCGCAACAATTTGGCTGATCTCGCTCACCGAATCCCAACGCGACTCGTCCCCTTCGAACGCCTGAATCAAATCACCCGCCTCCATCTTCGCCTGCTCGATCGAATCCACCGCGATCACATCGCACCAAAGCACGGACTTCGCATCGAGTTCGGCTTTCTGCGCAAAATTCGATCCCGCTGCATTGATGTGCATGCCTGGCGCGATCCATTTTCCATCGACCACCGGCTTGATCGTGTTCGTAATCGTGATGAGCACATCGGCGCCGGCAACGGCCGTTTTGGCCGAATCGACGGGAATCACGCTCACGCCGAGCTTTTCCGACATTTCGCTCGCGAATCGCTCGCGCCGCGCTTTATCGCGTCCAAACGCCCGAATCGTCTCGAATTTGCGCGCGAGGACAACTGCCTCCATCTGCGTTCGCGCCTGCAAGCCCGTGCCGATAATTCCCAATGCGCGTACATCCTCGCGAGCCATGAACTTCGTCGCGACGCCGCTTGCCGCGCCCGTTCGCATCTGCCCGAGATAGTCGCCCTCAATCATCGCAACAAGTTCACCAGTTTCCGTCCGATATAGAGGAATCAGAAATCGCGCTCCCTTCGGCGAAGTCGTGTAAAGCTTCATGCCCAAATAACAGGCGCCCGCATCTGACGCCGCCATATAATGCAAAAAGCTCTTCTCGGCAAAATGCAGTCGTCGCCGCGGCTGCGTCTGCGCCACTCCCTCTGCCAGTCGCCGAAAGCAGCCCTCGACCGCCTCCATCGCCAAAGGCATCGTCAGCACCGACCGCACATCCGCCTCGCTCAAAAACAGTGCCATGCCCTACTCCTTTTCGGGGGCAATTTTGCCATGCCGCGAGCCAAACTTGCGCGAGATTGCGAGAAATAAAAGCGGTGGGCACGGGTAAGCCAATCAGATATGGCGCCGGCCAGTACTGCAACGGAGTATCTCGTGGCGGACTAGCGGTATATCCCTGACCCAGGTCTGAGATGGTGCCGCTCTACACCGTGGTCGTTTAGCCTGATTGAACTTCCTTGCAGCATGCCGGAAGCTGCAACCAATTTACGGGGGCAGCCGATGTCCATTAAGACGGTCGGAGACGCGAAGCGGTGCCTGAAGATAGCGGCTGGTTTTATGCTGCTGCTTTTAGGCTTGGTAATGATGTTCTTGCCCGGACCTGGCATTTTAACGATACTAGCTGGACTGGGTCTCCTGGCCGCCGACTTCGTTTGGGCGAAGCGGCTGCTCGGCCACCTCAAGGGGCAGCACGAAAAGCTTCGACAGTTGGTCTTCACACGTGTGGGTAAGACAGCTTAGAAACAAGCCGTCCGATCTCAAACTGCGCCACCCTCTACTCGCTTCTAGACGACGCGTTAAGGCATCAGGAGCTACGAGAGATTGGAATAGTCAGCGTTTGCTTGCGATGTTCGGCAGCAGCGTTGTTGAGGTGAGCATTGCCATGTCGTCTTAAATGCCCCTGGACATGTTCAATCGCTTGATAAAGTTCTTCAGTGTCCTGGGAAGGGCTTTTCGCTCTACCTGTGTCAATGTCAGCAGCCACATCCCGGCAGAGAACGGTCGCGCGGCGAATTCGATCCGCAGCCAGAGTGGAAAGCAAATCACTGTTGTCGAGTTCGCGAAATTGATGTTCTCGCAACTGTTCAAGGGTTTGCGCAGCCTTGCGGATTAGATCCACCGCGTCACGATATTCCTTTACTAGACGAAGGTCCATTTCTTCGCGTTGAAGTGCCTTTTCAAGATTCTCAAGTTCGACGATCGTCTTCTTTACCTGTAAATCCACGCCCCAAAAGCTTTCATCTGGAGCGATGAGCTCCACAATAATGCCGTGAGCGACACCTTCGCGAGCATTGGGTTCTGCAATGACTCTCGCCTCGGCCGTCCGCGCAGAAAGAAAATTAGTAAGCGTGACCCTGCTTCCTGCGTCCGGGTAAGTTGCCATCTTCAAAAAACCGCCGTTGGCATTCACCTGCCGAGCGGCAGCGTCCTCTTTAATCTCCAAGCCGTCCGGTCCGCGCCACGTCACCTCGATGGGAACCACTACCGGGAAGCGATGGCTTTTCCGACGCTCGACTTTAGAGCCATCCGCGCCCATCGGCCGTTTCTTGATTGTCACAGTTGTCCTTTCGACGAATAGTCCCGCATTGCCTTTCTAGGGGCTACGTTCTAACCGACTCTATCTGGCGGTGAAAACCCGGACAATCGGGAGCTTTCCCGGTGTTGCTCACCTTCTAACCTGATCGTGCGGGCAGGCTCGAAAGCTATTGCGGATACGCGCCCGCCCCATGAACGCCAAACTCACCAGCGAGGATTCCTCTTGACTCGAAAACTACATGGTAGTAATGTTCGCCTACACAGTAGTAGAGGAGATCATGGCCCAACCCAAACTGAGCAAACTCGAGCTTCGGATTCTGGAAGCTCTCTGGACCCGCGGAAGCGCTTCGATCCGGGAGATTCAGGAAGCATTTCCCGATCCCCACCCTGCCTACACGACCGTCCAGACGATTGTTTACCGGATGGAAGGAAAGCGTATGCTGCGCCGCGTCCGCAAGATCGGCAAGGCCGATATCTTCGAGCCGCTCGTGGCACGCGAAGTCACGCGAAGCCGCGTGCTGGACGAGGTCCTGAGTTTCTTCGGCGGCCAGGCGGCCCCGATGATGGCGCAACTGGCGGACGCCGGGAAGCTGACGCCGAACGACATTGGCGAACTGGAGAAAACGCTCAAGAAACTGAAGGCTCAGCGGAGACAGGAAGGAAAGGGTGAGCCCAAATGACGCAGGCGCTCCTTGGACATCTCTGGCAATCGACATTATTCGCACTCGCGGCTGGCCTGATGACGGTGGCTTTTCGGGGCAATCGCGCTCAGATTCGATACTGGTTGTGGCTGAGCGCATCGCTCAAATTTCTGGTGCCGTTTGCTTTGCTGTTGAACCTGGGGAGTTACCTGGAAACGTGGATGCCTGCCACCCGTCAGGTTGCAACCCAGATCACACCGGCCGTCGCATGGACGGTTGAAGCACTCAGCGTGCCATCGCTGTCCGCAACTTTGCCTCAATCGACCACGGCAACTGCGACAGCGAGCGCCATTGACTGGATTCCCATCGCACTCCTCGCGCTCTGGCTCGCCGGATTCGTAACCGTGGCCTTCATCCGATTTCGGAGCTGGCTCAGGATCCGGGCAGCAGTCCGCGCCAGCGCTGCGACGGCCATTTCTGACGCGGTAGAGATTCGCGTATCTCCATTCCATCTGGGGCCGGCTGTAGTAGGCGTTTTGCGTCCTGTCCTCCTGTTCCCCGAAGGAATTACAGAGCGGCTGACGCCATCGGAGATGGAAACCGTTCTCGCGCACGAACTCTGCCATGTCCGTCGTCGCGACAATCTCTTCGCCGCGATCCACTTGATCGTCGAAGCGGTCTTTTGGTTCCATCCGCTTGTCTGGTGGATCAGCGCGCGTCTCGTTGAAGAGCGCGAACAAGCCTGCGACGAAGAAGTCTTGAGCCGCGGCAGCCATCCCGAAACCTACGCGGACGCGATTCTCAACGTCTGCAAGTTCTACATGCAATCGCCGCTCATATTTGCATCCGGAGTATCCGGTGCCAGCATCCGGCGAAGAATTGAGGCCATCATGCTAAACCGCTTCGAACAATTGACTCGCGCAAAGAAGCTTCTGTTGGCAGGCGCCGGAGCGGCCGCACTGATTGGTCCGGTAGCAATCGGATTGCTGATGGGAGCCGCAAATGTTGCGGTGCTTGACGCTCAGTCGTCGGTATCGGCAGGACAGAAATTCGAAGTCGCTGCCATTCACCCGTGCGAGCGAAACACACCCGCGCCCGGCCTCCGCGAAATGGGCGGTTTGGGAGAGACCGGGCCATCACCCAACCTGGTAATCAAAAAGTGCGTCACGGTAATGTCGCTCCTCAAAGATGCTTACATCATCTTTGCGGATGGTCAGCAGCGAGCCTTTGGAGTACAGGCTCCTCCAATCGAGGGAGCCCCGGCTTGGGTTTCTTCAGAGCGTTATACGGTAGAAGCGAAAGCGGACGGCACTCCGGGCCAACCGATGATGCTTGGGCCCATGATGCAGTCATTGCTCGAAGACAGGTTCCACCTGAAACTCCACCGCGAGACTAGAAGCGGTCCGGCCTATGAACTGACAGTCGCGAAAGGCGGACCGAAATTACAGGAAAACACTGGCAGTTGCGCGTATGACGTGCCGGCCGCATCTGTTCCTCGCGACCCCAATACCGGCGCTCCAATGCCCGGCTTTGCGCCTCGCGGCAACGCCTCCCCGCCGGGGCCGGGGCAGCAATGCCATTTCATCTTCTTCTTGAATCACGGACCGAATCGGCTTCTCGAAACGCGGGGAATGACGCTCGACGAGTTCTCTGGATGGCTCTACAGCGTTACAGGCCGCACCATCGTCAATAAGACCGGACTCCCAGGCAAGTTCGATATCCATCTGGAATATCTGCCGAATGACAATGCCGTGCAGATTAGCGATAACTCCAACCAGTCGGACATTCAGCCTGAAGCGACGCTGCTCACCGCAATCAA
>DATNBB010000320.1:0-24017 GCA_035607335.1 Binatia bacterium
CGGAATCGGCGGCGCGGGCGTGCGGTTGCGGCGAGTGGGATTGCGTTTGCGCGGTATGCGATTCGGCGCTTACGTTGGAGCGGTCACGCTTATTTTGGATGCTGGCGCGAACGAATGCCGCGAATAACGGATGCGGAGCAAGCGGCTTAGACTTGAATTCCGGATGGAATTGGCAGCCGAGGAACCAAGGATGGTCCGGCACCTCGACAATCTCGACGTAAACTCCGTCGGGCGTGCGACCGGTGATGCGGAATCCGCCTCGCGTGAGTATATCGGCATATTCGGCGTTGAATTCGTAGCGATGGCGATGACGCTCTGAAATTTCCGTTGTGCCGTAGGCCTGCGCCGCGAACGATCCCGGCTCAAGTTTGCATGCCCACGCGCCCAAGCGCATCGTGCCGCCCATCTCTTCCACACCCAAGAGTTCACGCAATTTATAGATAACTCGATTAGGCGTGCCGGGGTCGAACTCCGTGCTGTCAGCGCGTTCGAGCTTCGCGACGGTTCGCGCGTACTCAATCGTGGCGCATTGCATACCCAGGCAAATTCCGAAAAATGGCACTTTTTTCTGGCGAGCGTAGGTGATCGCGTGAACCATGCCTTGAATCCCGCGCTTGCCGAATCCGCCAGGAATGAGAATGCCGTCCACGTGCCGCAGGAGCCGCTCGGCATCCGCGGACGACTCGATCTCTTCCGCTTCGATCCAATCGATTACCACACGATGACGGCTCGCAAGACCGCCGTGCACCAGAGCCTCACGCAAGCTTTTATATGCGTCTTCGAGTTGGACGTACTTCCCTACTACGCCAATGTGAACTTCGCCTTGCGGCTGTTCGAGCGCCTCGAGCATTGCGAGCCAATTGCTTAAATCGCGCGGCGGCGCTTCCAGGTGCAGTAAACGCAAAATCTGTTCGTCGAGGCCTTCGGCGGCGAAGGACATTGGCACTTCGTAGATATTTGCAACGTCGGGCGCGGAAATAACGCAGGCTTCGGCGACGTTGCAAAATAGCGCGATCTTGCCTTTGAGATCGGCGCCCAAGGGGCGATCACTGCGACATATCAGGATATCGGGCTGGATTCCAATGCTGAGCAGCTCTTTTACGCTGTGTTGGGTCGGCTTGGTCTTTAGTTCACCAGCGGTGGGGATATATGGGACCAGCGTAAGATGCGCGAAAACGACATTTTCAGCGCCGAGTTCGAGCCGCATCTGGCGGATCGCTTCGAGAAAAGGCAAAGATTCGATGTCGCCGACTGTGCCACCAATTTCGACGAGCACAATATCGACGCCATCGGAGACCTTGCGGAATGCAGCCTTGATTTCGTCGGTGACGTGCGGAATCACCTGCACGGTCTTGCCGAGATAATCTCCGCGCCGTTCCTTAGCAATGATCGATTCGTAGATACGCCCAGTGGTCCAGTTATGGTCGCGCGTCAGGCGAGTGGAGGTGAAGCGCTCGTAATGACCAAGATCGAGGTCGGTTTCGGCACCGTCATCCGTTACGAACACTTCCCCGTGCTGATAGGGAGACATCGTGCCAGGATCGACGTTCAAGTAGGGATCGCACTTCTGGAGGGTAACGCGAAGGCCGCGACTCTCAAGCAAGCGGCCAATGGAGGCTGCTGCGACTCCTTTGCCCAGCGAAGAAACCACGCCGCCCGTTACAAAGATGTACTTCGGGCCGGTCCGCAAAGGGCTCGACATCCTCCAAAAGGAATCGCGGTACAACCGATTATCGCGGCAAACAGGAAAACTGTCAAAGGAGAAATTCGCGACGCTAAAATTCTAACGGGCTGGGGAACGATCGAGAAGAATTGCTTCAGGGAGGCTGCGAGCACGTCCGAAGGTGGCGCTGGCGCTCGACATGAAGTCAAGATGCCACGATGAAGGTTACGGTTCTACGTTTAAATCTTCAACCAAACTATGCGTTCACGAAGTGCGGCGGCCAGACGATTTTGTCCGCAGAGATTTGAGGCGTCAGTTGTGTCCGATTTCTCGCCGGCTTTTGCACGGCGTATAATAAGAATATCGGAATGCTCCCATGCAATCGCTGAAGTCTCTTCAAAAATCGGGCGAACTGCACGAAGCGCGCTGGTGGGAATCCGAAGCAAACGGCAAAGTGCATTGCTATCTTTGCCCGCGCCACTGCCATATCGGCGAGGGCCAGGCCGGATTCTGCTTCATTCGCGCGAATGAGGGCGGAAAGCTGTATACGCTCGGCTACGCGCATCCCGCTGCGATCCAGATTGACCCGATTGAGAAAAAGCCGCTGAGCCATTTTCTGCCAGGCACGCGCGTCTTTTCGATGGGCACAGCCGGATGCAATATGGGCTGTTTTTTCTGCCAGAACTGGGATATTTCCAAATCGCGGTCCGACCAGGTTCGCTCGGCGCACATGCCACCGGAAGATGTAGTGGCGCTCGCGATTGAAAACGGTTGCCCTTCGATTGCCTTCACATACAACGAGCCGACGATCTGGGGCGAATACGTGATCGACATTTGCCGGGCCGCGCACGAACGCGGGCTCAATACGGTGATGGTGTCAAACGGCTACATCACGCGAGAGGCTTTTCACGATATTTACGATCATGTTGACGGGGCAAATATCGACTTGAAAGCCTTCACTGAGAATTTCTACGGACGGATTACTCTGACGCATCTTAAGCCCGTGCTCGATACGCTCGAATGGCTCAAGAATGAAACGAATGTCTGGTTCGAGTTGACGAATTTAATGATTCCGACTCTCAACGACGCGCCTGAAGAGACTCGCGCGCTTGCCGAATGGGTGCTCGAACATCTCGGGCCGGATGTTCCTTTGCATTTCACCGCGTTCCATCCCGATTTCAAGCTGCGCGACAAGCCACGCACGCCCGCCGAAACGCTGCATAGAGCGCGCGAAATCGCCAAAGAAGCCGGATTGCACTACGTCTACGAGGGGAATATTTATAGCGATGCTGCGAATACTTCGTGCCCCCAGTGCGGCACGCTGCTGATCCGGCGTTCGTGGCATGACGTGCGCGAGAACCGGCTACGCGATGGCCATTGTCCTAAATGCGATCTCGCGATTCCCGGGCGATGGTCGAACCCGCGCGGCACGACGCCCGCGAAATTTCCACCGCGCCACGGGATACACGAAGGCGCTGCCATGTCAAAGTATTCCGATCTGAATCTTTAGCTTTGCGAAAAGGGCAAAACGAAGTCGGGCGGTCTGCATGGCAGGCCGCCCGACTCGCTCTTAGAAGCTTAGCTTAGCCATGAATTCGAACTGGCGTCCGTCTCTTCCTCCATCGCGACCGACATTAGCCAGTCCGTCCACTTGACCGAAGGAGCTAGAGTTTTCGTCGCCGTTCGGATTGCCAAAATGCGGCGTGTTGGTGAGATTGAACGATTCGGCTCGAAACTGCATCGTGAAGCGCTCCGAAAGCCGGAAATTGCGGCCAAGCCCGAAATCGATGTTGAACATTGGCGGACCGTGCAAAAAATAGAAGGGCGCAGTCCCGAAGCGGTTGAGATCGGCCACGGGGCCAAACGCGCTCGTGTCAAACCACTTCGTGTTTTTGCCGTACTGATTCAAGATTGCAACCGACGGTTTCAGCAGATCCGCTCGCTGAGTGTTTCCCACGGTGGCGTTCAAGTTAGAAGAGGACGACCCGCCTGCATGAAGCTGGAAAACGCTTCCGGAAACCTTCCGGATCGTACCGCTCAACTGCCATTCTCCCAGAATCGCACCGGCAATTCCGTGCTCCATCCAGTGTCCTCCGTGCCCGAATGGCGATGCGGCAATGAATGTAGCCGAGAATGAGTGTCTACGATCCTGCGGCGCTAGCCCTTTGTTCAGATCAAAGAAGGCCGGCGTCTGGATGTAAGGCGCATTCTTTTCATTTGAATATCCGGCGATTCCGATTGTCTTTGAAAGGGTGTAATTCACCTCGACTTCATACCCTGCTGCAAATCGGTGCTCGAGTTGCGTCTGGAGGGAATCATAGTGATTGTTGCCGATCGGTGTGATTATCGATGTCGTACCTTGGCGGCACCCGAGAAGTGTTGTTCCCGTGTCACTCGGGCAAGTTGCGTAATTGAAGTTTAGCGCCTGACTTGGCCGCCCGCCGCATTCCGCTGCCTTGCTACCAGGCACGCATCCTGCTGGACCGATAGGAGTTTCGGCGTTCATGTCAATGTAGCCGAGCTGCCGGACGGAACGCGTTGCTACGTAGCCTGCTTGCAAGACCCAGCCCTTCGAAAACTCCTTTTCCAGCATGAAATTCCACGACTGGATATATCCGCGACGCAGATTAGTAGGCGCAGTTACGAGGTTAACGTCTCCGGGGATCGGCACCTCTCCCTTTGTCAGGTCAGGCGTGGCAGGCAGTGGAATCCCGATCGGCAGCGTCGCGCCTGCGGTGCTGTTTTGCAGGCTGGCGGAATCGAGTACGCCGGTCGCCTGATAGTTATTGGCGGGCGTGACGTAGAGCGGGATTAGAATGGGGTAGTTCGTCCGTTCGGCATCGGCAATGTTGTACGGCTCGTTCGTGATTCCGTAGCCCGCCCGCATCACAAAACTGGGCCAAATCCGGTACGCAAGGCCAAAGCGCGGAGCGAATTCCGCTTTGCTCACGGACACGCCGCAGTCAGTGGGGATGTTGCCTTCACCGCAAATCTGCATCATGTTGTTGGCTGCGTCGTAGCGTTCCATCCCGCGGCTCCCGCCTCGAGTCGGCATCGGATAGTATTCCCAACGGAGCCCGTAGGTGACGGTCAGTTTGCTCGTGGCCTGCCATTGATCACCAGCAAAGAGGCTGAACTGATGCGTTCTGGTGTGGAAAAAATCCGGTACGAGGATGTTTTTTCCGTAGGCGGTGTCCAGTCCCAGAAGAAAAGTCGCGTAGTCGTTATAAGCGTTGGTGCTCGAGCCTTTTCCGGTAGCCGAGCAGTTGGCGCATGCCGTCGGACCAGAACCAAAGGCAAACCCGCCCGCACCCGGCATTGCCGAACCACCAGCATTCCATTCCGGCTGCTGCTCATTAAGGTGTAGCAAGAAAATGGAACCGCCGAAGCGCAGTGTGTGACTATTGTGAATCCAGCTTGCGTTGCCGCTCCAGAAAAACTGCGGGTCGTTACGCAGATACGGCATGTAATTGTTGTGCGTCCCAAGGTCGGTGAAGCTGCTTACCGCGAATCTTGGCCAACTCCCTTCGAATACGCGGCTTCCATTCGTCCCGGGAATTCCCAGCACATCGAGTCCCTCATTTTTGCTGAGGTCGAGCTGCTCGGAATCGGTAACCATTCGCGTGACTCCGAAGTCTCCATCGATCACCAAGTGCGGAGTCGCTACGTAATTGCCTGTAACTGTAACGGTAAGAGTGTGCCCAAAGGCGTGCCCCTCGTTTCCGCCATAGCTGCTTATCGGTTCGCCGCCGACGGCGCCAAACTCCTGCGGGTCGAGGTCGTTGTAACGAAGGAATCCCAAATGGCCATACATTGTGAACTTGTCGGACGCGTTCCAGTCGATCTTGTCATCGGTTGTGAACCGATTGAACGCAAAATCTGTCGCCGCAAGATAGTTAGTGGATGGGGCCGATGACGATTTGCTCGGCAAAAAGCGCCCTGGCGCTTGTTGTAAAAGCCCCACTAGCTTCTGCGCCACCGGACTGATTCGGCCTGTGGGAACCATATTGGGGCACGTAGCGCTCGCACAGAGAGCGTTATAATGCGCCGGATCAGAAGCGTTGTTTGTAGCAAAAATCTGCGTGCGATTATTGCCTGAAGAATCGCCAGTCGTTGGATCGTAGATGATATCGGCATTGGCAGCCAGGTTGTTCGCTGCATCGTTACCCCGGAGATCGCCTGCCATCATGGCCAACGTGGGCACAGTCGCGTTGATGGTTGCAAACTGACGCTGACGCGTAAATTCGACGTTCGAAAAATAGAACAGCTTGTCTTTCTTGATCGGCCCACCCAGGCTTGCGCCAAACTGATTAAAAATGTCCTTAGGAGTGGTCGCTATCTTGTTTTCGGAATCGAAATAGTTGTGCGCTTCCAGCGCGTTGTCGTAGTGAAATTCATAAGCGTCACCATGGATCTGATCCGTTCCGCTCTTGATGGCCACGTTGACGGTCGAGCCGCCCGCGAGCCCCTGCTCGGGGTTGAAATTGTTCGTCACCACATTGACCGTCTGAATCGCGTCCGAAGAAGGAACATAGGCGGTATTCTCCGGCACCCAGATATTGAACTGGCTCACTCCGTCCACGCGCACATCGTTGCCGTATTCGCTTGTTCCGTTTACGTTGAATTGCAATGCGCGCGACGGATTCGTGGGAATCGAGTGCGCCGTCGTCGGCGGGTTGATCCCAGGGATCGTGCCGAATAAGTATTCGAAATTGTTCCCGGGCGCCAAAGGCACGTTTTCGAGAGTAGTCGCAGTCAGATCCTGGTGAACGTCCGCGCGGTCGCTCTGTAAGAGCTGCGTTTGCGCCCTTACCTCCACCGTTTGCGTCATCGCGCCAACTTCGAGGGTTGCGTCCACGCGCGCTACGCCGTTGATGACGACGGGGACTGCGGTCTTGTCGAAGGTCTTAAACCCCTGCGCCGATACCGTGATGGTGTAGGTACCTGCCGGCAACGTGGAAATTGTGTAGTTCCCCGCTGCGTCGCTGACGACTTTACGCGATAGGCGCGTCTCCTGTTGAAGAGCCGTGACAGATGCGTCGGGGATCGCGGCGCCGCTCGCGTCCCTCACACTTCCGACCACAGAGCCGTACAGTACCTGCGCGCCCGCCGACTGTGCAAAACACAAAACGCACATCAAGCCGGCCATCGCCAAGCCAAACAACCATTTCCCTACTTTCTGCATAGACACCCCCTCGATGTTGTGCTTCCACCCGAAGCTAAAATTGACGTAAGCGTTTACATGGCTATTTGCGGCCACATGTAGGGACCGTAAGGAACACACCTCATCACACCGCGACACCCGATGTAGGACTCATCGGGCGAGTCAAAGTTGAGATCTGACCTGCCATCAGCGGCTAACACGCGCGTCCGAAGCGGTCAACATAGATATTCCTTAACATTCCTTAATTTTTCTTAATGCGGTACGTATACGGAAGGTATAGATCTCCGGCAATCGATTGAGAAAATTGGAGATGCAGGAACTGCGAAGCCGCTCGCCCGTTATGCACGCGAAGATTTCGGCCAGCTTAAAAGTTTCAAGCACCAATACGGCGAAATTGGTTTCTGATACACCTTGCCCGTCGTTCGCGTGAGCCAGATGCTTCGCATCTGCGACGTAACGCCAAGGGCTCTACAGCAAAGCCTGTAGTGGATCAACTGAGAGACTTTGCGGGTCCAGTAGTCTGGTTCGGCATGAGCCGATCCGGCGCGACGCGCACAAACGCCGGATTGGCTGTGCTACCCTGCTTTTGGAGGCCCTGTCATGTCCACCTCGTTCGAGCCGCGCACCTTCAAAAACTACATCGACGGAGAATGGGTCTGCTCTAAGAGCGGAAGAACGTTTGAGAACCGGAATCCTGCGAACCACCACGAACTCGTCGGGCACTTCCCCGCTTCCGATGACACGGATATCGACGCCGCCGTCGACGCCGCCGATGCCGCCTTCAACAAATGGCGCTTGACGCCCGCGCCGCATCGCGCCGAGATTCTCTTCCGCGCGGCGGAGATTCTGGTGAAGCGCAAGGAGGAGTTCGCCCGCGCAATGACGCAGGAAATGGGGAAAGTGTTGGCGGAGACGCGCGGCGACGTTCAGGAAGCGATCGACATGACGTATTTGATGGCCGGGGAGGGCCGGCGCATGTTCGGCGATACGACGCCTTCCGAGTTGCCGAGCAAATTCGCGATGTCCGTGCGCGAACCGGCAGGAGTCGCTGGTCTGATTACACCGTGGAATTTTCCGATGGCGATTCCCTCCTGGAAGACAATGCCGGCGCTGATCTGCGGGAACACGATAGTGCTGAAGCCCGCGGAAGATACGCCGCTCTCAACTTTTCATTTGACGCAGGCTCTGGAGGAGGCGGGTCTTCCGAAGGGGGTGCTCAATGTGGTCTTCGGCGATGGCCCTTCCGCCGGCGCGCCGTTGCTGAAGCATACGGGCATCGATTTGGTGAGCTTCACGGGTTCGACTGAAGTTGGTCGCATGGTAAGCGTGGCGTGCGCTCCAACATTTAAGAAGTGTCATCTCGAGATGGGCGGCAAGAACATCATCATCGTTATGGACGACGCGAACCTCGACTTGGCCGTCGAAGGTGCGGTTTGGGGCGGGTTCGGCACCACGGGGCAGCGATGCACGGCAGCAAGCCGCATCGCGGTACACAAGAAGATCTACAAGGAATTTGCAGAGAAGTTCATCGGGCGCGCTAAGGCGCTGAAAGTTGGCGACGGCTTGCGGCCTGAAACGCAGATGGGCCCCTGCATCAACGAGCAACAGCTTAAGACGGTGATGAATTACGTTGAGATTGGCACCGAGGAAGGAGCGAAGCTCGCGACCGGCGGGCATCGCCTCGATAAGGGCGATCTGGCACACGGCTGGTTCCACGAACCGACGGTTTTCACGGATTGCGATCCGAAGATGCGAATCTGCCAGGAGGAAATTTTTGGGCCGGTCGTCGCGCTGATTCCGTTCGACACGTTTGATGAGGCACTGGAGATCGCGAACAAGGTGCAGTATGGGCTCTCGGCGGCGATCTATACGCGGAATGTGAATAATTCTTTCCGGGCTCTGCGCGATATTGAGACGGGCATTGTTTACGTGAATGCGCCGACGATCGGGGCGGAGGTGCATTTGCCGTTTGGCGGCATCAAGAACACGGGCAATGGCCACCGCGAATCGGGTACGGCGGCGCTGGATTTTTATTCGAATTGGAAGACGCTATATATCGATTATTCGGATAAACTACAGCGGGCCCAAATTGATACGCCGGAATAATGCCAATACCTTGAATATTTTCGGCTAACCTATTTTCGGTGAGCTGGTCCAATATTCGCATCAGAATGCCCTCCGGAGGTGTGTTCATGACTCGCAATCTTCTTAAAGCGCTGCTCGTGATGACTGTGATTCTTCTCCCCATTAGCCTCTCGACGCACTCTCATCCTGAGGGCGTAGCTTTTGCGGAGGTGCTGCCGCCGGGCGCATGTGCGCTCAGCGCGGCGCAAAGCTCTGTAGCGAAGGCGGTGAAGCAGACGTCCGCGTTTAACCTGGCGAATCTGGACCGTTCCGTCGCGCCTTGCACTGATTTTTACGAATTTGCCTCCGGCGGCTGGGTGAAGGCCAATCCGATCCCCGCAGCTTATTCGCGCTGGGGCACCTTTAATATTTTGCAGCAGCACAATGAAGACATACTCCGCTCCATCCTGGAAGATGCGGCCGCAAATCCGAAGAAATCGACGGACGAGAACTGGCAGAAGATCGGCGACTTTTACGCGAGCTGCATGAATGAGCCACAGATTGAGGCCGCGGGTACGAAGCCACTGGACCCGGTGTTCGAGGAAATTGCAAAGATTAAGGACCTGCCCTCACTCCAAGCTGCGATCGCGCATCTTGACCGCGACGGCGTGAATGCCGTTCTAAACTTTGGTTCGGCGGTGGATTTCAAAGACAGCGCAATGCGGATTGCAGAAGCCGATCAGGGCGGGTTGGGCTTGCCGGATCGCGATTACTACCTTAAGACCGACGCGAAATCGAAAGCACTCCGCGACGAATATGTGGCGCACGTCACAAACATGTTCAAGCTGCTTGGGGATGCCCCTGCTACTGCCGCCGGCGAAGCGAAGACCGTGCTTTCGATCGAGACCACGCTCGCGCAAGGTTCCATGAAAGTGGAGGATCTGCGCAATCCGGACAACGTCTATCACAAGATGACGATGGCAGAGATGAAGACGCTCACACCGCACTTCTCATGGGCGGAATACATTACTGACGTTGGCAGACCCGAAATAGGCCAGGTGAATTCAGTCAACATCGCTCAGCCGGACTTTTTCAAGACGATGGACTCGACGCTCGCGTCGGTGCCAATTGCGGATTGGAAGACTTATTTGCGCTGGCACGTGGTGCATTCGTTTGCAACGGCTCTGCCGAAAGCATTCGTGGATGAGAATTTCGCGTTCTACGGAAAGACTCTCACCGGCGCGCAGGAAATTCAGCCGCGTTGGCGCCGCTGTGTGCGTGCGGCGGACGCGCAATTAGGCGAAGCGCTCGGTCAATATTATGTGAAACAAGCTTTTCCACCTGCGGCGAAAGAGAAGGCCGTCGCGATGGTTCACAATCTGATGGACGCTTTGCGCGACGATCTGCAAACGCTCGACTGGATGAGCCCGGAAACACGCAAGCAGGCGATCGTCAAGCTCAACGCCATCATGTTGAAGATCGGCTATCCGGAAAAATGGCGCAGCTACGCCAACTACCGTGTGACGCGCGATCCTTATGTGGTCGATATTGTTCGTGGCAACGCGTTTGAGACGGGATGGGATCTGGGTAAGGTCGGCAAGCCCGTGGACCGCACGGAATGGGAGATGACGCCTCCCACCGTCAATGCGTACTACGATCCGACGATGAACGAGATTGTGTTCCCTGCCGGCATCCTGCAACCTCCATTTTTTAATCCGAATGCTGACGATGCAATCAATTACGGAGGAATCGGCGCCGTCATCGGCCACGAAATGACGCACGGCTTCGACGATCAGGGCGCAAAGTTCGATGCGAAAGGAAATTTGCGCAATTGGTGGACCCCGCAGGACTATAAGAATTTCGAGGCGCGCGGCGACTGCATCGCGAAGGAATTTGACGGTTTCCAAGTGGAACCTGGGCTGCACGAAAACGGCAAGCTCGTGGAAGGCGAAAGCATCGCCGATCTTGGCGGCCTGACAATCGCCTATCGCGCATACCAGAAAACTCTTCAGGGCAAGCCGGCGCCGAAGCCCATCGATGGCTTTACGGCGGATCAGCGTTTTTTCCTCGGTTATGGCCAGATCTGGGCAAGCAACATCCGCATCGAGCAGGCGCGCGTCTACGCGAACACTGATCCACATCCGATGGACAAATTCCGCGTGAACGGCGCCGTCTCCAACATGCCTGCATTCGCAAAAGCGTTTAATTGCGCGGCGGGATCACCGATGGTCCGCTCGGACACCGTTCGCTGCCGCATTTGGTGAACGCCACAGATTCGCTGGAGCGCCGCCGGAAGCGCCTTGCTGAGGCGATTGCCTGGAGCGCGCTCCAGAAGCTGCAAAACCATCCGCCCGAAAGCGAGGACGTGAAGCGCCGACGCGCGCTCGGCGAACGAGCGGCGAATCACGCCTTTGCCGCGCATCAACTTGAGGCGGCAAGTCCTTTCAAGTGGGTCACGCGCAGCAAAGTAAAGAAAATGAAAGACGAGGCTTCGCAGATGCTTGCCGAGGCTAATCTCGACGCGATACGACCGCTCGCGGATCAATTGCGCAGTTCGGCGCTCAACCCTTCGCGAACTCTCCGCGAGTGTAAAACGCAGGAAGATCGCACGGCACTAGTCGAGGCACTGTGCGAGGCCCGCGCGCAATTGCTAGCAGAATCGGGCAAATACCCGGACATCAGCGTCGTTGCGGCACTGGGCGGCCAAATCCTCCGATATGCGCCCGACCGGAGCCACGGTGACAAAGCCCCCGGCTACGAATCGAAAGGCTTTTACGATTCCGATTCGTGTCCTCCGTGGGATATCTGGATCTGCTTTACGGCCGACGAGCTCATTTCGTATGTGCCGCGCCTGGTATGCGGCTTGGCTCAACGCGGGCTCGAAGTAGATACGGCCGAATGTCTTCGCTGGGCGGAGACCACGTTTAGTTCCACGATTTTTGGCTTGTAGAGCTTTTTGCTGCGCCAATGTCTGCCAGCCTGTGCGCCAAGTTGACGGGGCTTGACCTCCCGTTTAGAATTTTGGGAATGAGAGCGCATAGGAACTTAAGCGGATGCGGCGCTCGGGGATGTCTGGCTGTATGACTTCAACCCTGCTGCAGCAACGGCGTCATCAACAGATTCTGACGGATGTCGTTCGCGTCTACATTGAAACGGGCGAGCCTGTCTCTTCGCGCCATATCGCGAAGCGGCACATCGAGCCGCTTAGTCCGGCGACCGTCCGCAATGTGATGGCGGACCTCGAGGAAGAAGGATTTCTGTATCAGCCGCACACTTCGGCGGGTCGCGTGCCGACGGCCGCAGCGTATCGCTTTTTCGTGGAGCAGGTTGCCGCGCAGGCCACTGCCAGCCCGGAGGACCGGCAATGGATCAAGCGCGAATTGGCGGCCGCGCAGACGCCGGAGGCCGTAATGGAGCGCGCGAGCCACGTGTTGGCCGCCGTATCACGCGGCTTGGGCATCTTCATTTCGCCGCCCTTGGCGCGCAGCGTGGTGGAGCACATCCGCTTTCTGCTGCTGCCGGATGAACGCGTGCTCTGCGTGCTGGTCACCGAGGGCAGCGTCACGCGAGACAAACTGATTCGTCCTGAAAAGCCGTTCCGCCAGGAAGAACTCGATCACGTGGCGGCCTATCTGAATGCACACTATTCAGGCTGGACCCTCGAAGCGATGCGGGCCGATCTGCGCTCGCAGGTAGGACGCGACCGTGAACGTTACGGCAAACTTGCCGACGATGCGCTGCTTCTCTGCGATTCGAATATTTTTGAGGACACGAGCGAACGCAAAGTGTTCATCGATGGCGCGGCGCAGTTTGCTTCGGCGGTAGGTTTCACCAGCCAGGATCAGTTGCGCGAGTTGCTCGAAGCAATTGAGGAGAAGGACCGGCTGATCGCGCTTCTCAGTGGCTGCATCGAGGCGCCCGAACCGGTACACGTGGAACTCGGCCTCGATCAGATGTCGCAAGCCGGCAAGCATTTGGCGCTGGTATCTGCGTCGTATAGCTCAAAAGATCAGGTGCAGGGGACGCTGGGAATCCTTGCGCCGATGCGTATGCATTACGAGCGCGTGATTACAGCCGTCGCCTTCATGGCACAATTCTTTTCAGAAGACCAGCAGGAGAACTGACCGTCTTGGCTCACAAATCCGAAAAACCAGAACCGAACGATCCAGTGGAAATGCCCGTAAACGCAGCCGCGGAAAGCGATGCTCCGTCGCCGCTGGAAGAGCAGATTCGCAAGCTCACGGCAGAGAAAGACGAATTGCGCGACACGCTACTGCGTCGCCAGGCGGATTTCGACAATTATCGCAAGCGCGTCGAAAAAGAGCGCCATCAGGAACGGCACCGCGGGGTCGAACACGTCGTCGAAGCGCTGTTGCCCGTGCTCGATGCGTTTGACAACGCATTGGCGTCCGCGGAGAAAGATTCCGCGGCTGCCGAGTACGTCACCGGCTTCGAACTGATCCGGCGCCAGCTTTGGGACTTGCTCTCAAAGCAAGGACTTGCGCGGATCGAATCCGTCGGCAAAGAGTTCAATCCGCATTTTCATCATGCAATCGCGCGCGTGGAGACGACTGAGCAGCCAGACGGCACAGTTGTTGGTGAACTTCAACCGGGTTACACGTTCCATGAGCGTGTCGTACGGCCCGCGATGGTCCGCGTGGCCGCCGAGCCTGCGCATTCGAAGCGGGAAAACTAGCGAGTACTCGGGCGCGGACTAGCGATAGGGCGATACTTTGCTCCTCGGGCCGGCTGGATCCTGCACCTCGATTACGGTGTTGAATGACTTATTGTTGTTGATCACATTCCCGTCGGAGCCAGAGGCCTTCAAAACACCGAAGGCTGCTTCGTTGATCGTATTCTGCTGCACCACGTTGTCATTTCCGGAAATGAAAATTGCAGCGCGGTCGCTGTGCGTGATCGTGTTGTTTTGCGCGTCGTTGTCGGTGCCGATCAGGTCGATGCCGTCCGCAACCATCGAATCAAAGACCTGATTGCGCTCCACCTGTGCATGTGTCCCGTTGATCGAAATCCCGACTTGTGCGACGCCTTCTTTATTTTGCTGCACGGTCACATTGTCGGACTGAAATACCAGAATGCCCGTAGCCGTATTGTCACAGGACTGCAGTGATGTGCACGTCGACCAAACATTATTTGAAATCATATTTTTCGTGATGCTTCCGGTGGCTCCAAAGCCGATCTGGACACCGTTCTGCACGGCGCCTGTGGTCGCACCGATACCCGTTATGACGTTATGATCGATTTGTACCTGGGTGCCGGATTCATTCGCCGTAATCCCATTCTTCTGATAGTCGTGGATGCTGCTGTTCTGAACGTTGACAGTGGACATTTCTCCGCCACCACTCTGGATCAGAATCGCATCGCCGCTTTGGCAGCCGTTCAGGCTCGGACTTAACATCACATTGCGAACTGCCACGTGATTCACTTCGCCGGATGCATTTTGATAAAAGACTCCGACAAGATCGGGCGAGCAACCGGTTATGCCGTTGTTTGTTCCGTCCACAACTATATTGTCCAAGTCGACATCTGTGGTGTCTTTCACGAGTACGATCGCCGCGATTGGCTGCCCGCTAGCCGTGCCGGTGGCGTTGGCCGTTGCATTGGCGGGCTCAATGACAACAGCATTCTCACCGCGCAAAGTGACCGCCTTAGTGATGGTCACCTGCTCCTTATAAATGCCGGCACAAATCCGGACGGTGCCGCCCGGCGCAGCTGCGTCAACTCCTGCCTGAATCGTGGGATATTGCGCGTTGCAACTCGCACTCTTCGTTCCGACAATGATTTGATTGGCTGCGTCGGCCGATCCTGGCGTGACAGCCGCGACTGTAGCGAGAACTCCAAAAGCAAAGAACACGAAAAGCATCCGGCGAGTCATCGGTAGTCTCCTATGTAATGCAGGGCGCGAGGGCGGGGCCGGCGGCGGGCCCAATGGATATATCACAATTCGTGGCTAAAGGGAGTAGTACCAGGGAATCTGCGCTGCCAAGCCGTGGTACATTTCCTTCGGAGGCGTCTTGTTCCCGGCACTCTACGCGATACTTGATCCGTCGCTGATTTCTGTTCCTCTTGTTCCATTTGCTCAAAATCTTGCCGCTGCGGGTGTCACATTGATGCAATTGCGCGATAAGCGCGCATCTGCAGGCAGAGTTTTTGCCGCTTCGAAGGAATTGGTTGAGGTTCTCTGCCCCAGCGGAGTGAAATTTATCGTGAATGACCGGCCGGATATCGCGGCGATAGCAGGCGCTTCGGGCGTTCACGTCGGTCAGGACGATCTACCGCCTGAGGATGCGCGGAAGATCGTCGGGGCGGCCCGCTGGGTAGGCGTTTCGACACACAACCTTGCGCAATTCCGCGAGGCCAACGCAACTTCGGCGGATTATATTGCCGTGGGGCCTCTCTTCCCGACGGCAAGCAAAGAGAATCCTGATCCTGTGGTTGGGCTGGAGCTTTTGCGCGAGGTGCGCAAGCTGACCGCGAAGCCGCTCGTTGCGATCGGCGGCATTACGCTGGAGCGGGCGAGCGATGTATTTCGCGCCGGAGCGGATTCGGTCGCGGTGATTCGCGACCTCATCTGCGCTGAGAATCCGGCGCAACGCGCGCGAGAGTACCTGGCCGTCGCCGCAAAGGTTGCCACAGAAAGGACCCGGGGCTGACGCTCCGAGTCAAGCAGGCGAACCAAATGGCCGGATCCACACAATCAACGCCACAAGCCGAAGGTTCAAAAGGCCTCGTAAAAGGGCTTGGTCTATTTGACGCAACGATGATCGTGGCGGGGTCGATGATCGGCTCCGGGATCTTCCTCGTCTCGGCGGACATCAGCCAGCAGGTGCGCGGCCCCGGCTTGCTGCTATTGATCTGGCTGCTCTCGGGCGTAATGACGCTGATCGGCGCGCTGAGCTTCGGCGAGCTTGCCGGAATGATGCCCCATGCGGGCGGCCAGTACGTCTACCTGCGCGAAGCGCTCGGCAAAGCCTGCGGCTTTCTTTACGGTTGGACGATGCTGCTCGTCATTCAGACGGCCACTATCGCCGCAGTCGCGATCGCGTTCGCGAAATACACGGCTGTGATCGTGCCGTGGTTTGACGCATCGCGCTGGATATGGAAAATCGGGACGTTTGGCCCGTGGCACTTCTTCTTCGGCCAACTCGGTCCATACAACGTCGGCCTGAATCGCCAGAATCTACTGGCGATCATTTCCATCGTCTTTCTCACGTGGGTCAATACGCGCGGGCTAAGCCTTGGCAAAATCGTGCAGAACATCTTTACGGTGGGAAAAATTGCGTCGCTCGCCGGTATCGTGCTGCTAGGCATTTTCTTTTCCACGGAGATCGCGCGGCATGCGAACTTCACCGATTTCTGGCGCAATGCCGGACTTTCGCTGATGCATCCGTATCCGCCGGATAGTCCGCAATGGATGATTGGCACCATCACGCTGGTCGGCGTCGCAATGGTCGGCTCCCTCTTTTCAATGGACGCCTGGGGCTGCGTTACCTTCACTTCGTCCGAAGTGCGAAATCCAGGGCGCAATCTGCCGCTTTCGCTCGCCCTCGGCACGGGATTGGTGGTCGTGCTCTATCTCCTGGCTAACGTGGCATATCTTCGCGTATTGCCCGTCACCGGCGATCCGAACGGCGCCACAATTCTCTCGCGCGGCATTGAATATTCGACCGACGGGCGCGTCGCGACGGCGGTCGCGAGCGTGATATTCGGACCTCTTGGCGCGGCTCTGATGGCGATTGCGATTCTGGTTTCCACGTTCGGATGCAATAACGGTCTGATTCTCTCGGGCGCGCGGATTTACTACGCGATGTCTAAAGATGGCCTTTTCTTCCGTTCCGTGGGCACCGTGAACGCGAAACACGTTCCGGCCGTCGCATTGATTGTGCAATGTATTTGGGGCGCTGTTCTTTGCCTCTCGGGGACATACAGCCAATTGCTCGATGCCGTCATCTTTTCCGAATTGATTTTCTATATTCTTACGCTTGCCGGTCTTTTCATTTTGCGCTGGAAGCGTCCGAATGCCGAGCGGCCTTACCGCGCTTTCGGGTATCCTGTGTTGCCGATTGTGTATTTGGCGATGGCCGCGTTTCTGGAAGTTCAGCTTCTGCGGTATAAACCGCAATACACCTGGCCGGGATTGTTTATCGTACTCTTAGGTGTTCCGGTGTACGCGTTGCGTGCTCGCTGGGCAAAGCGCGCAACCACACAGCATAAGAGCGACTTAGAAGTCGCGAACTAGTTCAGACTGTTATCTCGGCGCGCTAACGAACGTCGCGGCGCTGCGAAGCATCACTTCTTGGGAGGAATCCTGCGAATGGGCAATCCGTTGCTCAAAAAGAAGCCGATGGAGTGGCTGATCGAGGAAGCCGCCGAGGCGGGCGAGCATACTTTAAAGCGGACGCTTGGGCCTCTCTCGCTCACCGCGCTGGGTATCGGCGCCGTGATTGGTGCGGGGATATTCGTTCTCGCGGGATTGGGCGCGCATTACGCCGGTCCCGGCTTGATGCTCTCTTTCGTCATTTCAGGACTCGGCTGCGCGTTTGCCGCGCTGTGCTATGCCGAATTTGCTGCTATGATTCCGCTGGCCGGCAGCGCTTACACCTACGCGTACGCGGCGCTCGGCGAAATCTTCGCATGGATTATTGGCTGGGACTTGACGCTCGAGTATGCGATGGGCGCGAGCACTGTATCCGCCGGATGGTCGAATCACTTCGTCGAGTTTCTCAACATTTTTCACATAAGGATGCCGCTTTGGCTTGCCTACGATCACTGGACCGCGCTCCGCAGCGCCGAGACGATGGTGGCGCAGCAAATGGCGCGAGCTTCCGATCCTGGCCTGGTCCCCGGCACCCAATCGTTTCTGACGAAAGTGGGCGATATCATTGCGGCCCAATCTCCCGAACTGATCCGCCGCGCACACGATCTTGTCAGCGCGCCGCTGCTTTTCGGCCACGAGTTCGCTTTCAACGTTCCGGCGTTTATCATCGCGCTGGTCATCACAGCGGTTCTCGTTGTGGGCATCAAGGAAAGCGCCACATTCAACTCCGCAATTGTGATTCTGAAAGTGGCCGTCGTTCTTTTCGTTGTAGTTGTCGGCATTCACTACGTGCATCCCGGAAATTGGGGGCACGACTGGTCCTCGTTCGCGCCGATGGGTTTTTCGGGCGTGGGAGCCGGTGCGGCTTACATATTTTTTGCATACATCGGCTTTGACGCCGTTTCTACCACGGCTCAGGAGGCAAAGAATCCGCAGCGCGATCTGCCCATTGGAATCATCGCGTCCCTGTTGGTCTGCACTGTCCTTTACATTGCCGTCGCCGCCGTTCTTACCGGCATGGTGCCGTGGCGTGAAGTGAACATCGAAGCGCCGCTCACCGTAGCATTCCTCGACCGCGGCCTCACAAAATCTTCTTATTTGATTACCGCAGGGGCTTTGGCCGGCCTCACGAGCGTCATGCTCGTCATGCTGTTGGGACAGACGCGTGTTCTCTACTCGATGGCGAATGACGGTTTGCTGCCCAAAAAATTCTTTGCTGCGATTCATCCGCGCTTTCGCACTCCCTACAAAAATACGATTCTTGTCGGCCTGCTCGCCGCCCTCGTCGGCAGCACCTTCCCGATTGACGACATCGGAAAGATGGTGAATATCGGCACGTTGCTGGCATTCATCATCGTCTGCATCGCGATTATGGTGCTCCGTAGAACAAATCCAAGCCAGCCTCGGCCCTTCCGCACGCCCTGGGTTCCAGTCGTTCCCATACTCGGAATTATCTTCAATGGCTATATGATGTATAAGCTTGGCGCACTGAACTGGTATCGCCTGATTATCTGGCTTGTCATCGGGCTGGTCGTCTATTTCACGTACAGCCGGCATCACAGCCGCGTTCAGACTTCAGGCAAGCTGTAGCCGCCAGGCGACGCCGTGCGTATTACATAGCAGCGGCAACGGATCGAGGATTTTGACCGCCGCGTTGGAGTAACGGCCAGTTCATAGCCATGCCCACCGACCCATTCTCGAAAGACAGCCTGAAGGAAATTCGCAGAGGCGCAGCGCCTGCGGATTGGGTAGCGCTGGCGATTGTCGGCATTGCTCTACTGGTGCGGGTTCCTGCGGCATTGGGCCACGAACTGGCGCACACGGGCTTCCTAACCTTCCTTGGACTGATCGCTGCGGCCTATCTTCTGGTCCGGCTGATCATCATCGCGCGCAGAACGTTGCTTTGGCGCCTGCGGAATCGCCTGATTGTCGCGTACATCTTCATTGCCGTCGTACCGATTTTGCTCCTCTTCATAATGTTTGGGTTCGCAGGCTATCTTCTGGAGCTTCAAATTGGCGCACACCTGCTGCGCGATGATCTAAAGCAACGCGAAAACATGATTGCCGCCGATGCCGCCGCCATCGCCGGAGTGGTAGGCCGCGAGCCCGATCTGAAACCAGCGCCCGCAGCGCCTCCACTCGTCGGCGGACGGGGAGGACGGGGGCGCGAACGAGGCCGAGGCGAGCGTCCTCCTCTCGCAAACAGCCAGCCGACGGTTCCGGAGGTCCTTACGCCGGACCAACTGGAGAACATGAAGATCCTAAGTCGTCCGAGCGTTGCCGGCGTGATCGCGGCCGCACAGACCGATTGGCCCGACCTGAACGTTCAATTGAACCTTGGCTCTGAGTTGGTCCGTAACAAGGCTTCCGGCGCCTTCGCGGGCCTGATCGAACTTCGCGGCCAGCTTTTCTTCGCGTCCGTGCAAACTCTTCCGGTCGCAGGCGGCAGAAACACCGTGCTGGTTGCAGCGCCGGTCACTCCCGCGCTTCTCGACGCGTTACCTTCCAAGCTCGGTCCCATTCAACTTGAGTTGCTCACGCCCGTCCTGGGAAGCAGGGGTACCGGTCCTCCAAGCGCAGGACGCGTGCAGAATCCGCCGCCGGCAGGCCAAGCTGCGCCCCCAAGCGCACGACAAGCTTCGCCTCAAAACACGCCGCCAAACGGGCAGCCGCCCTCAGTTGCTGGCCAGCCGCCATTTGCTCGGGGCGACAATGGCTTTCGCGCGCCAAATGGCAGGGGGCAAGGTCCACGGCAGAGCTTCTCGATTCATGGAACTAACTATTACATCGGCCAGCGAATCGCCAGCACGAAGCGCACGGTCGCGCCGCGCCAGTTCTGGGGCGACATGCAGGTCGGCGGCCTGGCTACGTTTGACGCGTTGCGCGTCCAGCGCGGCAACAGCGGCGCGGACTTGCCTGTGCAGGTCACCTATGCATTCCGGCTCTCAACGGTCAACGGCGACCTGCTGACGTCTCTCGGCGATTACGCACCGCTGGTCACAGAACTGCTCCTTGCTGCGTTCATTGTTTTTCTTGTGCTCGAGCTATTCGCCCTAGTAACCGGAATTATTCTCACGCGCACGATCACGCATTCCGTGGCGGATCTTTACGGCGCAACGCTCCGCATCCGCGGCGGCGATCTCGCGCACAGAATTCGCATTGAGCGGCAGGATCAGCTTGGCGCGCTCGCCGAATCGTTCAATGAAATGACAGGATCGGTCTCCGAACTGATCAACGAGCAGAAGCAACGACAGCGCCTGGAGAATGAAGTTTCGATCGCCCGTGAAGTGCAGCGCCAACTATTTCCAAAGAAGTTGCCGTCGATCCCGGGCCTGGAACTTGCCGCCATCTGCCGTCCTGCACGCGCAGTAAGTGGCGATTATTACGACATTATCCCGCTTGGCGGCTCGCGCGTGGGCATAGCGTTGGCGGACATCAGCGGGAAAGGAATATTCGCCTCCCTGCTGATGGCTAGCTTGCAGGCCGCTCTGCGCAGTGCCGCATCGCTGAACGGCAACCTCGACACTGCGCACATCGTCGAGCGTCTGAATCAGCACCTTTTCCAGACCACATCAGACGACCGCTACGCGACCCTCTTTTACGCCGTCTACGACACCGAAACGAGGATTTTAAATTACACGAATGCCGGGCACTTGCCTCCGCTGCTCGTCACGGATGGCCGCGTGCAGACTCTCGCCGAAGGCGGCACGGTGATCGGGCTTATCGAAGACGCGACCTACAATCAAGGGTCGGTCGAGGTAGTTCCAGGTAGTGTTTTGTTGGTCTTCAGCGACGGCCTCACCGAGCCGGAGAATGTTTTTGGCGAGGAATTTGGCGTCGAGCGCCTCCGCGACGAACTCCTGCGCGAGCGCAATGCGCCCGCGAACAAATTAGCCGAAGACCTGATCGAGAGCGCCGAACGCTGGTCTGGCTCCGCCGAGCAAGCCGACGACATGACGGTCGTCATCGCCAGGATGGGTTAAGTAGGCCACTCAGCAGTTTCTAGGCGTCATCTGCGCTTTCGGGATTTCTCCCGCGCGAATTTCGAATAGTAGAGAACGCCAGAGACCGTTTTTGCGTCGCGAATCTTTCCCGTGCGAATCCAATCCTCCGCCTGCGCCAACGTCACGATGCGCTGCTCGATTTTCTCGTCTTCCTCCTGGCGCGACTTCCCTTTCGTAAGCCCCTCCGCCAGAAAAACGACCATTTTCTCGCTCAAAAATCCTGGCGATGGAAAAAACTCTAGCAGCTTGGTCATTTTCTTCGCCGTGTAGCCGGACTCTTCTTGCAACTCGCGGTGCGCGCCCGTTTCGTAGTCTTCATGGGGCTCTTTGTGGCCTGCGACAAGCTCCCACATTTCCTGCGCCGCGGCGTAGCGATATTGCCGAATCAACAGGATGCGTCCATCCGGAAACACGGGCAGCACAACTACCGAGCCTGGATGCTTCACCCATTCGCGCATCGCCTTGATGCCGCTCGGCTCCACGATGTGGTCGCGATAAACCTCCATCACGCGACCCTTGAAAATCAATTCGCTGCTCACCACCTGAACTGCCGCGCTTTTCTTCACACTCTCTCCTGAAACGTTCAATTTGTGGTTGGCACTTCGCACAACCGCGAATCGGCCGCCGACATTTTAACCCAGCGCGTGCGTTCATCCCGAAACTGTTCGTAAGCAGGTCTACAGCGACGGCTGTCTGTTCATGAAAACCGCCAAAATGTATACTTTCTGCGATTCGCCATGGCGATCAACACCATTATTGTTGACGACGAACGCCCAGCGCGTGACGAACTCGCGTTCCTGCTGAAAGCCTTTCCTGACGTATCGCTGATCGCCCAGGGTAAAAACGGCTTGGAAGCCGTCGCGCTCGTGAAGGAGCATGATCCCGATCTTCTTTTTCTGGACGTGCAGATGCCCGGCCTCGACGGCTTTGGCGTGATCAAAAAACTGCTCGAACGCAAGCTGCGCATCCCGCAGATTATTTTTGCCACGGCGTACGATCATTATGCTGTGCAGGCGTTCGAAGTGAGTGCGGTCGATTACATCCTGAAGCCATTCGATAAGACGCGCATCGCCAAAGCCGTCCAGCGCGCGAGAAAGCAGATCGAAGCCAATGCGCCCGCCGACGAACGGCTCGAAAATCTGCCCGCTCAACTCGCCAATGGCGCAGCGACGGCTCCAGTCAAGCCGTCCGCTACCCAGCCAGTTAAGCTGCTGGTCAAATCGCAGTCGCGCCTACTCCTAATCGACGCCGAAGACCTGATTTTCGCCACAATTGACGACGGCTCGATCACGATCAGCGCCCGCGACATTGAAGGCTTCTCGAATTACCGCACAATCGATGAGTTGGCGGCAGCACTCGATCCGACTACTTATTGGCGTCCGCACCGTTCGTATCTGGTGAATATCAACCACATTCAGGAAGTTGTGCCCTGGTTCAAGTCAAGCTACGTCCTCAAAATGAACGACAAGAAATCGACCGAAGTTCCCGTCTCCCGCGCGCAGACAAAGCGTCTCCGCGAACTCTTAAAGTTGTAAATAAAGCTACTCGCGCGCTGTCGTGCCACCAATCACCAGTCACTACTGACCAGTCACGCCTTTCGTCTTCTGTGCTAGCATTCCCTGTCACCTGAAGGTCATCTAAGGGGTTTTCTACGGCTTGTCAAAACGCAAACGAGTATTAAGCGGCATGCGGCCCACCGGCCGTCTCCATCTCGGCCACTATTTCGGCGCACTTTCCAATTGGTTGAAACTTCAGGAGGAATACGACTGCTTCTTTTTCGTTGCCGATTGGCACGCGCTCACGACGCATTACGAAGACACATCTTCCATCGCGGAGAATACGCTTCAGATTGCGATGGATTGGCTGTCCGTAGGGCTCGATCCGGAGAAATCGACACTCTTCATTCAGTCGCGCATTCTCGAACATGCCGAACTGCACTTAATTCTGTCTATGATTACGCCGCTCTCGTGGCTCGAGCGCGTTCCCACGTACAAAGAGCAAATCGACAATCTGAAAGACCGTGACCTCGGGACATACGGATTCCTGGGCTATCCTTTGCTCCAGACTGCGGACATCGTAATGTATGGCGACCCACGAGAGGAATTGCTTGTGCCGGTAGGCGAAGATCAGGTGCCACACGTGGAGCTGTCCCGTGAGGTGGTACGCCGGTTTAACGTTAATTTTGGCTTCCGCATCTCGCCTGAACTCTTCGAGTCAAAAAACTCGCGGGCGCTGCAAAGTATCTACGGCGACGATCTTCCAAAATCGCAAGACAGATCGACCATGGTGCATGCGCTCAGTTTGTATTTCCGGAAAACCGCGAGCGAAGACGGGCTTTCGAATTTCATAGAAAAAGCGGAGCGCGTGGAAAAGGGTGCTTCGAAATTCTTTTCCAGTAAAGAAGTCCTGCGAGAGCCTGGTTATTTGCTGACTGAGACGCCGCGCCTTCCCGGGCTCGATGGCCGCCGCATGGCCAAATCCTATGGCAACGCGATCTGGCTTACCGATCCGCCTGACGAGATTCGCACCAAAGTGCGCAACATGATGACGGACCCGCAACGCCAGCGGCGCACCGATCCGGGGCGCCCGGAAATCTGCCCTGTATTCGCCTGGCACAAGCTTTTCTCGCCGCCTGAGACAATCGCCTGGTCCGAACAGGGTTGCCGCACTGCCGGAATCGGTTGCGTCCAATGCAAAGCTGCCATGGCCGATAATTTGGTGAAGTGGATTGAGCCGATCCAGACGAAGCGCAAGGAATTGGAGTCGCGTCCGCAAAAAGTTTGGGAT
>DATNBB010000008.1:0-7446 GCA_035607335.1 Binatia bacterium
TGACACGGGGCAGTGGTTTGGCGACAGCCTGCTGTTTGCCCAGACAACATAAATTCTTATGCGGCGGCAGGCTGTGATGGGTGTCACACAGTCTGCGAATCGCAAGCGGCACTCTTCAGCGGTGATCATGGTCACATCGTCCGAAATTCGCCTCCTTTACATTTGCATCGGCCAATTCCGAGGAGGGCCAATTCTTCGAAAGCGGAGGTGAACTGAAATGGCGGAAAAGGGTACGACTGCTACAGCAATGAAACCAACTTTGGAGACCGCGCCAAGCGCGATTAAGATCTCTGAACCATCAGACATGTTCGAGCGCTTGGATCGACTCTACAAATCGATCGCGCACCGTGCATTTGAACTTTTTGAAGGCAACGGGAAGACGCCGGGACGCGAACTTGACGACTGGTTCAAAGCGGAATCCGAGCTCTTGCATCCAGTCCACATCACCATGACTGAAAAGGAAAACACAATCACAGTGCAGGCAGAAGTTCCGGGATTTTCGGAAAAAGAGCTCGATATTCAGGTGGAGCCGACCCGGCTGACGATCACGGGAAAGCGGGAGACCAGCAAGAAAGAAGAAAAAGGCAAGACCGTCTACCGGGAACGCTGCTCGGACGAAATCCTGCGCGTGATTGAGTTGCCGGCTGAAGTGACTAGAGAAAAAGCCACGGCCACGCTGAGGAACGGAATCGTCGAGATCGAAATACCGAAAGCGGAGAAGGCGGCCAGCACGAAAGTGAACGTGCGGGCTGCGTAGAAGCGCGAGAGACTTTCGGAAACATCGTACATAGCCGCTGCCTGTAGCCCGGCGTCGTCCAACCGGCTCAGGCAGCGGGCCGATGTGGAAACAATTTCAGCGGAGGTCGCCAATGAAAACGGATTTCGAATTGCAGAGAGACGTGCTGGATGAGTTGGCCTTCGAGCCCAGTGTCGACGCGGCGGAGATTGGCGTGTCTGTAGAAAACGGCGTGGTGATCCTCAATGGAGCCGTGAAGAGCCTGAATGAAAAATGGGCAGTGGAGCGCGCGGCACAACGAGTGCGGGGCGTGGCCGCTCTGACCGACGAGTTGATCGTCAAGCTCGCGGGAGACAGCTGTCGAAGCGACTCAGACATCGCAAGGGCGGCGCTAAACGCTCTGGATTGGAATCCCGCAGTGCCGCGCAAACAGGTCAAGATCATCGTCGAGCATGGTTGGATCACTCTAGAGGGAACCGTCGATTTTCGCTTTCAACGGGATGCGGCAGAGATGGCAGTAACGCATCTACGCGGGGTGAGAGGAGTCTCGAACCTGCTTACGGTCCAACCGCAGATCTCGCCCGCCGACATCAAAGCTCAGATAGAAAGTGCTTTGGAACGCGCGGCCCAGGTGGATGCGGAGAAAATCAAAGTGGTGACGACCGGAAGCACGATAACGCTGAAGGGAGAAGTAAGAACCTGGGCCGAGCGGAAGGAAGCGGAACGAGCTGCTTGGGCCGCGCCGGGCGTGTCGCAGGTCTACAACGAACTGCGAATTGTGCCGGCCATTGAATAGCGAATGGGGGCCGACGATGATAAAGAAATTCAACGATGGATATCGCGTGCTCTCAAGCAAAGGAAAGAATCTCGGCGGGCCTTATAGAACGCGCGAAGAGGCGCTGAAAAGATTGCGCCAAGTTGAATTTTTCAAGCGGCACAAGTGAAAGGCATACGCCGCTAGCGTTAGCTCCATCGGATGCGGGTCCAGGAGCGTGCCGCTACGAGCCGCCGCGCCGCCCGCATCAAACCTCGCTCGCAAATCGCCTTTTAATTTCGGGATAGGTAGTGGTCGAAAAAGCGGATAAGCAACGTCACGCCGAACAGCCAAATAATCCCCACCAGGAGCAAGGCGATCGCGGCGATCACGTCAAAGAGAGATGCGTACCGTCCTGTGAGAAAGTGCATTTGCGGCAGATCAAGCAACGCGAGGATGATCAGCAAGAGACCGGCCATTCTTGCCCAGAAGATCAATCCACCTAGTACACGGCGATTTCGAGTGACAAACATATGCGTTCCTCGTCCTTTGATAGCTAAATGATCGTCGGAGCACAGTGATGGGCGTCACGTGAGGCACGAACGTTCAGGCTTCTTCAGGAGGAAGCACTGCTAGATATAATCATGGCGCGCAATGCCGAGTTTTTTCATTTTGGAATTAAGGGTTGTTCTCTTCAGGCCCAGACGCTCCGCCGCGCCGTGGGAGCCTGAGATAACACCCTTGGTTTCACGAAGAACGCGAAGAATGTGATCGCGCTCGGTATTTTCGAGAGTCTCTCCATCCGAGTTGCTTGGCTCTGCGACACGCGCCGTTTCGAGTTCGGCCAGCGGAGCCCGGAGGGCCGGACCCGGCGAGAGAATGACCGACCTTTCGATGAAGTTTTCGAGTTCGCGGACGTTACCAGGCCAATGCCAGCGAGTGAGGGCATCCA
The DNA here is from genome assembly GCA_035607335.1 of Binatia bacterium. GTDB lineage: Bacteria > Acidobacteriota > Terriglobia > Acidiferrales > UBA7541 > Palsa-295. The sequence continues at coordinate 2,443 of DATNBB010000008.1, forward strand.
TGACGTCCGAGGGGATGGTCTTAATTTGGCGGTCCATGCGCCGCGCGTGCATGTCCACGAAAAAGCGCACGAGGAGCGGGATATCGTCTTTTCGGTCGCGCAAGGGCGGAATTCTGATCGGAAATACCTTAAGCCGATAATAAAGGTCGCGCCGAAATTCGCCATCGGCGACCATTTTTTCAAGATCGCGATTCGTTGCAGCAACGAGCCGAATGTCTACGGACATGGTTCGCGTGCTGCCGAGACGCTCAAATTCCTTTTCTTGCAGAGCACGCAATAGCTTCGGCTGAAGTTCGAGAGGGATATCGCCAACTTCGTCAAGAAACAGCGTGCCGCGATGCGCGAGCTCGAGGCGACCGACCTTTTGGGCAATAGCTCCGGTAAAAGCGCCTCGCTCGTGTCCGAACAATTCGCTTTCCAATAGCCCGGAGGGTATTGCAGCACAATTCAATTTGACGAATGTGCGGTCGCGGCGCCGGCTCAGCCGATGAAGCGCGCGGGCGATTAACTCTTTGCCGGTTCCCGTTTCTCCCAGGATCAGGACGGTGGCGTCCATCGGGGCGACCGTTTCAACTTGCTTCAACACCTGCTTCAAGACGAAATTCTGGCCGACGATTTCATCGAAGCCGCTAAGAAGTTCCTCCTCGAGATAGCGCTTTTCCTGCTCTGAACGCTTTATTCTCTCTTCAGCTTGCTTGCGTTCAGAAATGTCTCTAATCGTGCTGAGGGTAACCTTGCCTTCGGGTGTTTCGATTGGAGCGAGCATGATATCGATGGGAAATTCCTGGCCGTCTTTGCGCCTTCCGTAGAGTTCCAGGCCGGCACCCATGGGACGAGTCCGCGGGCTCGAGCCGTATTGCTGACGATGGGCAGGATGGTTGGAGCGGAATCGCTCCGGAACGAGGACCTCAATCGGTTGGCCGAGGAGTTCTTCCCGCTTGTAACCGAAGAAGCGCTCCATCTGCGAGTTGACAGACACGATCTTACCCTCTTGATCGGAGACAACAATCGCGTCAGGCGAGAATTCGAATAAAGCGCGAAGATGGGCCTCGTGGCGTTGCAACGCCTCTTCGGCCTGTTTTCGCTCGGTGATGTCGCTGTTAATCTCAAAGGTCGCAGCCGGATTCCCTTTCGAATCACACCGACGAACTTGGCGGCTCAATACGGTGATTCGTCGGCCGTCTTTGGTCGAGTGAACGAGTTCGCCTTCCCAATACTGTTTTTCGCGAAGGGCTTTCTCCACCTCTTGCAATGGCTGAGGAAACTTTGTCTGAAGGAAAGAATGCGTAACGTTGCCGAGGGCTTCTTCCTTCGTCCACCCGTACTTGGCTTCGGCGCCGCGATTCCAAAATGTGATTCGGTTTTCCAGATCGCGGACAATGATGGAATCGTGGGCGAGTTCAAGGAGCGCAGCCTGCTCGCGCACTTCGGCGGCACGCAGGTCGCGTTCGTGCTCGATTCGGTTGCGTTCGGTGAAATCGCGCGTTACTTTGGCGAAGCCGATCAGATCGCCATCGGTGTTTCGCGCTGCCGTGATGACGACGTTTGCCCAAAAGCGGGAGCCGTCTTTTCTGATGCGCCAGCTCTCTTCTTCGTAGCGGCCGGACTCGGTGGCAATCTTCAACTCGTATGCAGGTTTGCCATTCTCCACATCTTCCTTGGAATAGAAGATTGAGAAATGCTTTCCGACGACCTCTTCGGCCCGATAGCCCTTGATGCGCTCTGCACCCAAATTCCATGTAGCGACGTGGCCTTCCGGATCAAGCATGAAAATCGCGTAGTCATGCACATTGTCTATGAGCATGCGTAAGCGAAACTCAGCGTTTAGCAGATCGTTGATGGTTTGTGCCGCCATGGTTGAACTCGGGATTCGCTCGACAGTGTTTATAAGCGCGTCTTGCGCGACACCAAGCCGTCGCAGCAAGCACGGGCAGCGCTTCCTCTGGCTCCTTAACCTGCGTCGAGATGCCTTTCTTCTGGTGTAGCGCCGTTTTGCGTGAGATGTCAACTGGGGAGCAGACGAGGACTCATATCATAAGATACGAGTAGGTACGATGCGGAGCGTCACGAGGGCTGCAAAGGGGCTCTTGCGGCCCGAGAAATCTGCTCCAGTTCAGCTGCCACATGTTCGGGTGCGAGCACGTAGTCAACGTTTCCAGTGTCAATCGGCGCCTGAGGCATGTCCGGCCGCTCGGCGCTGGCGGGCGATTGAGCAATGGTGATGCCGCCGCTGTCTCTGAACGCCTTTAGCACCGCAGATCCATTGGCATCGAGACCTGATAGGACAATCGCTACACCTGTGTGGCGGCTCTTTGCCAACGACTGCAACAAGACCGAGAAAACGTTCGTCCAGCCCTCGGCCTTCGATCTTGTCCGCACGCCAAAATAGCCATCCTCAGCCGTCATTTCCTGGCAGGAAGGCAGCACGTAGACATGATCCGGCTGAATCACCAGACCCGGATGGGCGAGTTGCGCGGGCATGGTCGTACACCTCGATAGGATTTCGGGCAGAAGCGTTGGGACGGTGCGAATATGATGAGTGACGATAAATGCCATGCCGGTTGTCGGGCTGATCGTGCGGAGTAATTTGCTGAGCGGCGACAGTCCGCCGGCCGACATACCGATACAGACAATGGGAAAGCGTGGCTTGATTGTGATGGGGATCGGCGCCGCAATGGGCATGGTGCACCTCTCGAACAGAGCCTCGTTCTCAATGAACGACCGCCGGCAAGCGCGGGCGGTAGACCAGATTGAGCACACGGAGTACGTCTTCAGGCGAGAGTTCGACAGAGAGCGGCGGCGCGATTGATTGGATATGCGTCACGATGTCGTCCATGGAGAGTATGCCGATCAGCTTGCGTTGATCATTGACGACCGGGAGACGGCGAACTCGCGCCTCAGCCATTGCCGTCAAAGCGGATCGGACGTCGTCCTGGGCTTTGCAGCAAATCACTCTCGGTGGGGCGACTTCACTGACAACAATATCGCCTGGAAGCTTGTTTCGCGTCCCCAAGGCGATACAAATGTCCCTGTCGGTGACGACGCCGACAACTTTCTCGTCAGCGTCGACGAGGGGCAGGATTCCACAATTGTAATTCCACATCAACTCAACGGCTTCCCCCAGATTCGTATCGGGACGGCAATAGGCCGGAGTTCCTGTCATTAGCTCGACGACTTTCATATGTTTCCTCCCCTTCGAATAATGTTCTCGTTCTACGAAGTCAAGGCTCGCACGGTTAAGACTGGGCAGGCAGCTCGCGCCACTACCAGATGAGAGACGGCATGGCCGAGATGCGTGGCGGCGCCGATATTGCCAGTGCTGTGGCGCAACCCGAGCACAATCAAGTCAACCTGGTCTTCACGTGCGATTTGCAGGATTCGATCCGCAGGTTTTCCGTATGCAAGTACCGTCAGTGGACAGCACGAGAGTTGCGCGTCTTCCGGGACTATTTTCGCGAGCGCGTTTGTGTCTGCTTCGAAGGAATCTCCGAGAGCGGCTTCTCCACCATGCCATTCGGGTGCCCGCATCACGTGAAGCATGATGAGGAATGTACGGTTTTGCTGAGCCAACGCGATTGCGTACGGCAAGGCCGCCAGCGAATGCGGCGAAAAGTCTGTGGCAAAAAGTATACGGTGGAAACGTTTTGGTTCCTGGACCGCAGAGTTGACGCGCGGGCCAACCGTAAGCACTGGAATGGGCGAGCGCCTGAACACTTCTTCGGCAACCGAGCCAAGCAGGAATTTTTCGGCGCCCGTACGACCGTGAGTACCCAAAATAATGAGATCTGCGGCGGTAGTGCGCAGCGACTCTTCAATCGCCTCCCACACGCCCGGCGCACGGGTAATATTCACGTCATGTGATATTCCCGCAAGCCCTGTTTCCAGACCCCGCACTTCGGATTGGGCATATTCCAACTGAGTCTCCATCGTGCGGGCGAGTGCATCGGGAGTTTCACAGCTCATCGGTTGCGGCGGAAGCACATGAAGCATATGAATCGTCGCGCCATATGCACGCGCCAACCTTACGGCAAACGGCAGCGCTCGTTCAGATGGTGTAGAAAAGTCCGTTGGAAACAGAATGCTCTTGAAGGCTATGCGCGGGCTCGTTGCGACTGCTCCAATAGCCGTGGCCATTTGATCCTCCCACTAATTTGGGGCCTTGTCTTCTTCGCGCCAATCTGACGCAAAAATATTCTGATGAATCTGAGCGGCTCCCGCGACTTGCGCCTTAGACCGAGGTCGAACAACGCGCTTGATCGCGGCCGGCTTGGGCGGCTTCGTGCGTTTTTGGGCTTTCTTTTTCGGCATCATGCTGATTACCTCCTGCGAGACGATTCCGAATAACCCTCCCCGGCGATAGGATCGCTGGACTGCCGTTCACGCGCGGTGACATACGTCACACGTCCTCGGAGGGCTAGAAAGGCTTAAGAGCGGCGGGACTATTGGACAGGCTTGATGTACTTAAGGCTCGGTCCCGTTTCCTGGCCCGATCTCTAACGCTCTTACTACGAAGCGGTCAGGCGCTGGACCGACATAATTGAATGGGAAGCAAGTGATGAGGGTAATCTCGTTGGTTTGGGATGGAGCAAGAACGCTTACGTTGTCTGGCGGCATCACGCGAACCCATTCGACTTTGTATTGATACAGGCGGTCGAGGGTCTCGATCGTAATGAGGTCGGCTGACCGGATGTTTCGCAGGGGCCGGAAGAATGTGTCGCGGTGGCCCGCAAGCACAGCATTACCGGCCTCGCCCGGAAGGGGCGTGGAACTCAAATGCCCGACAGCGCGGCGAAGCACAGCATTCGAATCGCCTTCCGCGATCATCACGCTCAAACCGATGCGGGGCACGGCCATGCGCCCAATAACGTCGCCACTGACGATAGCCGGAGGAGCCTCTTTTGTGACGGAAACAACCGAAACGTCGGGCGTCGCCTGCTCAGTCGAAACAGTATCGGCAGACGGACCCGAAACCGTCGAAGACGGCACCGCATGCGTTTCGGAGTT
>DATNBB010000030.1:0-9585 GCA_035607335.1 Binatia bacterium
CTTGATGTCGCGGTGAATCACGCCGCGTTTGTGCGCGAAATTGAGCGCGCGGCAAACGGGAATGATGTGGTTGAGTTTTTCCTGAATCGAGAGAGTCGGGCGTCGTTCGATGAGGCTTTCGAGGCTTTCGCCTTCGAGAAATTCCATCGCGATGAAGGGCGTCTCGCCTTCCTGGCCGAGCTCGTAGACGGTGACGATGTTCGGATGCTGCAGCGTGCCGGCGGAGCGCGCCTCCTGATTGAAGCGTTCAAGCAGGTCCGGGTGGCCTGCAAGCCCCTTCGTGATCGTTTTCAGAGCGACGAGGCGGCCGATGAGCGGATCCTGGGCCTGTAGACTTCGCCCATGGCTCCGCGGCCGACAATTTCGATCAGCTCGTATTTGCCGAGCTTCTTAAGTTCGGCTTGGTCTGTGCCATGCATTGTGCGCGTCTTTTTCCATGCAAAAACGACGTCAGAAATAGAGTGAAGTGCGCATCGGGAAAACACAAGACAGCGCGGGCGTATCAGTCAATAGCGGCAGGAGGCTAAGTGCGTTTGAGCGATCCGATCGCGTGTTGCAATTCGTCGAGCGAGACGGGCTGCGGTTCGCCCTTGAAGATTTCGGCGAAATGAGCGGCGAGGCGCGCGCGGGCTTCATCAAGCGAGACGGCATGGCCAAGCGCGCGTTCGAGAGACGTGGCGCGTTTGTCTTTTATGCCGCATGGAATTATGAGATCGAAGTAGCGGAGGTCTGTGGAGACATTGAATGCAAAACCGTGAGACGTGACCCAGCGGCTAAGGTGCACGCCCAGGGCGGCGAGCTTTTCTTCGCCCTGCGGCGCATCGATCCAGATGCCATGGCGGCAGAGAATGCGGCGCGCGGAGAGACCGTAGTCGGCGGCCGTGAGGATCATCACCTCTTCGAGCTGCTCGACGTACCAGCGGACGTCGCGCTTGTGCTGCGCGAGGTCGAGAATCGGATAGCCGACGATCTGGCCGGGGCCGTGGTAGGTGATGTCGCCGCCGCGGTCTGTCTCATGGAATTCGACGTTCATCTGGCGCAGGACATTCGCGTTGGCGAGAAGATTTTCGCGCTGACCGTTGCGCCCGAGCGTGATGACGTGTGGGTGCTCGCAGAAGAGGAGCACATCAGGCACGACGCCCGCTTTGCGCGCCGCGACGATTTCGCGCTGGAGGTCGAAGGCGGGGCCGTAGGAGATGCGGGCGGCGTTGACGATCCAGAATGGGTTGTTGCTAGTCATATCCCAATCCTAACTGCAGATCCCTCGCCGGTCTTCTAATCGCAGACCGACTTGGGATGACAATACCCGGTTGTTTCTCGATATTTTGCGAGACCTGTCATCCCGAGCGAAGCGAGGGATCTGGAGTCTGCCTTTGCTTTGGGAACCATGTCTCGGCTAGGTCTTGCCAGGCCGGATTCGTTGTTGTAATCAGTGCAAGCTTCTTGTCGCGGCGCCATCCTTTAATCTGCTTTTCGCGCGCAATCGCTATGCGAATATTATCGAAGCACTCGACATACACAAGGCGATTGACGTTGTACCGCGTCGTGAAACCAGGAAAAACTTTGGACCTATGCTGCGCTGTGCGGCGATATAGATTATTTGTGACGCCAATGTATAGGTTTCGGGAGCGGCTCGACAGAATGTAGACGAAATAGCGTCTTTCCATTCGGTAGCCTCAACATTAACTACAGATCCCTCGCTTCGCTCGGGATGACAAAGCTGCGGCCCGGCATGACGAATTTGCGCGAGGCGTCGTTGTGGCCCGACGTTCTAGTCAACTGCAGATTCCTCGCCGGCCCACTTGCCGGGCCAACTCGGTGTGACAACACTCTTTGGTTTGCGGCGCCTAAAAATTAATTGTAAGGCCGCGGACGGAGTTGAAGGCGTCGCCCATGGCTTCCCAGACGGTGGGATGCGCGTGGGTCATCGCCATCATGTCGTCGATCGTGCCCTCCAGGTTCAATACGGCAGTCGGCTCGGCGAGGATCTCCGTCGCGAGCGGGCCGATGGCGTGGACGCCGAGGACTTCGCCGTATTTTGCGTCCGCGACCACTTTGATGAACCCTTCGTGATGGCCGAGGATCGTGGCCTTGCTGTTGCCGAGGAACGGGAACTTGCCCGTTTTCACGTTGTAGCCGGCTTCGCGAGCGGCTTTTTCTGTGAGGCCGACGCTGCCGATCTGCGGCTCGCAATATGTGGCATTGGGGCAGCGCAGACGATTGAAAGGCTGCGCGTCTTTGCCTGACATGCGCGTGACGGCGATGATGCCTTCCATCGACGCCGCGTGCGCAAGCTGCGGCAGGCCCGCGACGATGTCGCCGATGGCGTAAAGCTTCGGCTCGGCGGTCTCGAGATAACCGTTTGTGTGAACGAAGCCGCGCTCGACTTTGGCTTTTGTTTTCTCGATGCCGATATTTTCCGTAAGCGGGCGACGGCCAACGGCGATTAAAATCTTCTCGGCGTTGAGCGCGACGGCCTTGCCGTTCTTGTCCTTGAAATTCACGGTGCCGGTTTTGCCGTCCGACTTGACGCTCTCGACGCGCGCGCCGGTTTCGATGTTGATGCCCTTTTTCTTGAAAGCTTTTTCCAGTTCGGGCGAAATCTCTTCGTCTTCAAGAGGCACGATGCGCGGCAGCGCTTCGAGAATCGTGACTTCGCTGCCGAACGTGCGGAAGATCGAGGCGAATTCGACGCCCACGGCGCCCGCGCCGACCACAACGAGCGATTTCGGGATTGACTGAAGCTGGAGGATTTCGCGGTTCGTCAGAGTGACTTTGCCGTCGATCTCGACGCCTGGGAGCGTGCGCGCCTCCGAACCGGTGGCGAGCATCGTGAAATTCGTTTCAAGTTCGGTGACTTTGCCGTCTTTTTCGACGCTGACCCGCCCTGGACCGGCGATCTTGCCCCATCCGGTGATCGACTCGACCTTATTTTTCTTGAACAGCATGCCAATGCCGCCCGCATGCTTCTTGACGATTTTGTCCTTGCGCGTGAGCATGGCGGGCCAGTTGACCTTAACGTCCTTCACCTCGATGCCGAATTCCTGCGCGTGCTGGAAATTGTCATAGATATCGGCGTGGTGAAGGAAAACCTTCGTCGGGATGCAGCCCACGTGAAGGCAAGTCCCGCCGAGGAAGGGGTCCTTTTCCACCACGGCGGTCTTCAATCCCAACTGCCCGGCGCGAATCGCGGCCACGTAGCCGCCGGGTCCGCTGCCAATGATGACGAGGTCGTATTTAGCCAAAAAAGTTCTCCCTTGCGAATTTGGTTGATTGCCGGTTCGGGCGGGGAAGGGAATCGACTTCCGTCAGCGCCGGGACGCGATTTTAGCAGCGGCGCTCACCGCCTGCAACACAACGGCGTCCAATTTACGGGCATTCAACCAAAATTAGATGCGGTGGGCGCCTTGAGGAATCTTTTTGCGGAGATGCGGCATCTATGATTCGCACTGTTGCGGCTGTCGGGGTGCCGGAAACAGAGCGCGGCAACGCTGTAGCGGGTTAAGTTCTTTGCTGTAGCGGAGATCGCCGTGAAAATTTTCAGTAGTAGATTTGACAAGGGAGGGCGGCATCGCTAGAATCTGCTGATTTTGAGCGGGCCCAATGCCGCGTTAGTAGGATGATTACTATGGATAAGAAGCGACTTGAGCATTACAAGAAGAAGTTGATGCAGCGCCGCGAGGAGCTGGCGCGCGGCATCCTTCGCACGGAGCAGGAGGGGCGCGAAGCCGACGACGATCCCACAGTGGATCTGGCGGACAAGGCCGCGAACTCCTATACGAAGGAGTTTCTCTTCGGGCAGACGCACAACGACCGGTCGCAATTGCAGTTGGTCGATGACGCGCTCGAGAGGATCAAGAACGATGAGTTTGGCGAGTGCATTTCGTGCCACCAGGAGCTGCAGCAGAAGCGGCTCGACGCTGTGCCGTGGACGCGCTATTGCATCAGTTGCCAGGAAAAGAAAGAGCAGGGACTGCTGTAACGGACTAACCCTTCGCGGGGCGTGCCTCTGCGCGCCCCCGATTCTCTCAAGCGGGATTCCTTCGCCGAAACTAGTCTGCGCGATTGCGGATAGCGTATTCCAGCTTCCTTAATGAAGTGTGTGGTTGCGCGCGGATTTCTTTTCGATATTCTTCGAACCGGAGGGGGATTCTCCTGCCGCGGCGATATGCTGCGCGCCGGTACCCTTCATCAGATCTTTGGCGCGGGAGATTTCGTTTGCCGTCTCGCAATGGATGGAAAGAAGAATGCCGCCCCGGCGAAGGCGGCGCTCGTACGTTTTGGCTTCGTATTCGGGGATGCCGAGCCCGACAAGGGCGCCGGTGAAGCCGCCGATCGTGCCGCCTACGCCCACTCCCGCAAGGGTGGCCATAATGGGCCCGGCCGCGATAACGAGGCCTAGCCCGGGAATGGCAAGAGCGTCGATGCCGACCAGCAGGCCAAGCGTTCCGCCAAGGACTGCACCGGAAGTAGCTCCGGCAGCGACACCTTCGGGAGCTTTGCTTGTTTTTTCCGTGGTCAGCGAATTGGCGCCCAGGCTTTCGGGAAGCAGCAGCGAAATGCTCGGCGCGGAGAAGCCCGCATGAATCAACACATCCGTCGCGCGCTCAACGGCCTCACGGTCGGCGTAGATGCCGAGCACAGAACCCTGCCTATCCGCCATCGCTTGCTCCGTTGCACCTCTGGGTGACCGACAAAGGCGGCAAGTCGCGCGCCGCAACGCTTCCCGAATAACGATAATGCTTCCGAGCGCGAAGAAGTGATCGGGCGAAGGCCGTAAAAGCTACTGAGGAAAAAGCTTGAACCGGAGGAGAAGCGAGCTAGTTGCCGCCGCTATATTGCCTGTTTGTCGCGGTGTGCTAAACTAGCCGCCGCATAAATTCGCCATATTTTACAGAGGGTTGAACGATGTCTGGACATTCAAAATGGGCCACAATCAAGCACAAAAAGGCCGCCACGGACGCAAAGCGCGGCAAGGCCTTCACGAAAATCATTCGCGAATTGAGCATCGCGGCACGCACTGGGGGAACCGACCCCAACAGTAACCCGCGGCTTCGCACCGCCATCGCCGCCGCAAAGAACGAAAACATGCCCAATGACAACATTGAGCGCGCCATTGCACGCGGCGCGGGCACAATGGAGGGCGAACAGCTGGAAGAAGTGTTGTATGAGGGGTACGGTCCCGGAGGCGTCGGGATGCTGGTGCAGGTGGTGACCAGCAATCGGAACCGTTCGGCGGGCGAGTTGCGCCACCTTTTTTCAAAGAACGGCGGAAACATGGCTGAGACCGGCGCGGTCGGCTGGATGTTTCATCGCAAGGGCGACATTGTGGTGCCAAAGGAAGCGGCCGACGAAGACACCATGATGAGCATCGTGCTCGATGCGGGCGCCGAGGACTTGAATGACGATGGGTCCGCCTGGGAAGTGACGACGCCGCCTGAGGCGATGGACAAAGTTCGCGAAGCGCTGGTGAAGGCGGGAATCACGCCCGCTTCGGCCGAAGTCGCGTGGATTCCGCAGAATTACGTGAAGCTCACCGGAGCACAGGCGCAGCAGATGCTACGCATGGTCGAGAACATGGAAGACCACGACGACGTGCAGCACGTCTACGCCAACTTCGACATCGATGAGAAAGAAATCGAGGCCGTAGCAGGTTAGCCGTCCGATTCACGGCTGTCGGTTTTGCTACGTTTGTGTAGTTGATCGCGAGTTGCGCGAACATCCGCCAAAATTCAGTCCTTGATCGAGCATAGCGAGCGAGTGACGCTTGCTGTGCTCATATACCAGGATTTCGAGTTGACGCGCGACAAGATCGGTAACGGACGTCAGGTCGGCCGCAGTAAGACGCTTCCCTTTACAAATCGTCTCTTGATCCAGCGTAATCGTCAGATTTTTGCTGATGAGGCGGGCGCACCACCCGCGAGTCCAAGCGCGTCGGCAATTTCGCGCATGGCGGCAATGCAGAAGGCGATGTGCTCTTCCAAGGGGACACCAAGCTCCTCGGCGCCTTTGTAAACGTCATCCCGGCTCACGCCACGGGCAAACGCCTTATCCTTGAGCTTCTTCTTGACCGAAGAAGGCTCCACTTCATGAATACTCTTGCTTGGCTTTACGAGCGCGCAGGCCGTCAGGAAGCCCGAAAGCTCGTCGCAAGCGAAAAGGGCATGATCGAGCGGCGAAACGCGGTCAATGCCTGAATAGTTGGCATGACCAAGGATCGCGTGAATCATCTCTTCGGGATAACCCTGCTCCCGGAGGATCAAAGTTCCCGCGTAGGGATGCTCCTCAGTGGGGTGGTGCGCGTCGTTCGGCCATTTTTCGTAGTCAAAGTCGTGGAGCAGGCCCGTAAGTCCCCAAAGTTCCTCGTCTCCGCCGAGCTTTCTAGCGTAGGCGCGGACACAAGCTTCGACAGCGAGCGCGTGTTTGCGCAGGCTATCGCTCGCTGTGTATTCGCAAAGCAGCTTCCAGGCATCGTTCCGGTCGGGCATTCGCTCGCTCCATGAAGCGATACGCTAACACAGCCGATAAGAAGTTTGAGTCAACGAAAAAATCTAAGTACTGCTGGTAATAGTATTCATGGGGTGTGGAAATTGTGGAAAACTCGAGCGCGTGCCGATTGAGTTATGCAGCAAACCGCGCAGACGCAAGATGGCATTGTGTTTAGAGCGTTATCGGACGCGAATCGTCGAGGCGAACAAATCCGAAACCCACTTGCTCGCTTAGAAACGCGCGCAAACTTCGTATTTGTAACGCCAAGAGGGGTATGGCTAGAATGAGTGCCGGTGGAGGAGCAAAATAGGGCTTGACAATAAATGGCACGCTGTGGAGAATCCCTTCGCGCCAGCTATCTGCCTTCCCTGACAGTGTCACCTCCCCTTCGCTTCACCGGGATTATCTATAAGGAGAACCGGTGGCGGAAAAAGATGGTTTAGAAGCCAACACAGCAATGGACCGTGAAGTCATACGTTGTCAGGTATGCGGGTTGGTGCAGTATCGCACGCGCACTGGGAATTGCCGCCGGTGCCTGCGCCTGCTCCCGCCCACGGTGACGTTCGTCATTCCGACGCCGTCGCCGCAAGACTTGCCGGGCGATGACCGGCAACTGTTCGAGAACTGGCCCAACCGCGAAACTGTGGAGAACATTGGCCAGCGCATCCGGCAGTTGCGCGAGTCGCGTGGCATGACGCAGAGCCAGTTGCAGGCGCGCTCGCGCGTCTCGCGTTCGTACTTGTCCAGGATCGAGAGCGGACAGATGACCCCCAGCCTTGGCACGCTCGAGAAGATCGCCGAAGCACTGGGTGTTGGCCTGAACCGTTTCTTTATTCCGGAGTCGAACGGCGAGACCGTACTCGAAGACCCCTTTATTCAGGGACTTCGGCCGTTCCTGCGGCAGCTCGATTGGACTCAGTGGCAGGGCATTCTCAGAAGGTTGCAGGCGATCAGCGAGCACGTCAATACGAGCCAACAGGTTCGTCCGCTGCCGCCACAACCGGCTGTGCGAGTTGCCCCTGGGCTCCCGAGGCGTCAGGTGGTTCAGCCGGGGCACGTCGCGGCTGTTAATCGCTGAGTTGGCTGTCTAGAGTTTCGCTCTTCGCCTGAATTTCGGGGCGAAGCCGGTCGGCGCGAGCCGTGTCAGTATAGGCTCGGGCCGACGCAACCGGCGCTTTAGATACCCGCAGATCCTCGCCCATCAATCTCCTCACAAGCTTCCCTATAGCTCCGCTTGGACTTCGCCCTTAGGGCATGCCGACAATTCTACGTAAACGCTGAAATGCCGGTGATTTCGTTGCCGATGATTAAGGTGTGGATGTCGTGTGTGCCTTCGTAGGTGTAGACGGATTCGAGGTTGGCCATGTGGCGCATGACGCAGAAGTCGTCCACGATGCCGTTTGCGCCCAGGATTTCGCGCGCCAGGCGGGCCGTTTCGCGAGCCATCCAGACATTGTTTCGCTTGAGAAGCGATATTTGGGCGCTTTGGAGGCGGTTTTGATCTTTTAACTTGCCAGCGTGCAGGGCGAGAAGCTGGGCCTTCGAGATTTCGGTGATCATCCAGACAAGTTTCTCCTGGACGAGCTGGTGCGAGGCGATCGGCTGATTATTGAACTGCTTTCGCTCTTTCGCGTAGCGGAGGGCGGTCTCATAGCAGGCGACGGCGGCGCCTATGGCTCCCCAACCTATACCGTAGCGGGCCTGGTCAAGGCAAGAGAGCGGGCCACGTAAGCCAGCGACGCCCGGCAGGACGCTGGCGGCGGGAACAGCGCAGTCGGTCATGGCGAGGCCGGCGGTGACGGAGGCGCGCAGCGATTGTTTGCCGTGAACTTCCCAAGTCTTGAATCCCGGAATTCCCCTTTCGACCAGGAAGCCGCGGACCTTCTCGTCTTCGCATTTGGCCCAGATCAGGGCGACATCAGCGATGGAGCCGTTGGTGATCCACATCTTTTCGCCGTTGAGGACATAGCTGTCGCCCCTTTTCGCGGCTCGGGTGAGCATACCGCCGGGATTGGAGCCGAATTGCGGTTCCGTAAGGCCGAAGCAGCCGATCGCTTTGCCTTGTTGCAGCGAGGGGAGCCATTTGTTCTTTTGAGCGTCTGAGCCGTAGGCATGGATCGGGTACATCACAAGCGCCGATTGGACGGAGGCGAAGCTGCGGACACCCGAATCGCCGCGCTCGAGCTCCTGCATGACCAGACCATATTCGACATTGGACATGCCGGCGCAGCCATAGCCTTGAAGGTTTGCGCCGAAAAAGCCTAGCTCGGCCATCTGCGAGACAAGCTGCATGGGGAATTTGCCCTGGCGGTTCGCTTCAACGATTACGGGGAGGACGTGCTCGTCGGTGAACTTGCGGGCGGTCTGGCGGGCGAGCTTTTCCTCGTCGCTCAGAAAGGAATCGACGTCGAGGAAATCAGAACCGGCCATCGAAGAAATCTCCCGAACGCTGTCGATTAGAAAAGGACCTTTTATTGTAATGATTGGACTTAAGTGCGCTTTTAATCGCGGCGCTGTCGATTAGAAATTCGTCTCCCTCAGGCTGCCTCGCGAGCGATTTTGTCGACTTTTTCACCGCCGAACCATAGCGCTTCTCGATTCCGGTGGCAAGAACCAGTACTCTTTGATGAGAGCGTGTCGATTTTGCGTTTTCCCGTTCGACGAGTATATAGGAGGAGCAGATAGCTGCAAGCTCACTCTCAAAAGGAGAACCGAGAAGCCATGTCGACAACGATGCAGGAGGGGGCCGTTTCACGGATTTCAAAAGGAAGAGCTTGGACTGGGCGTGTGCTGAGCTTGCTTGCTGTGCTGTTTCTTGTGTTCGATGGCGTGACGAAGGTGATGAAGGAGAAGAATGTGATGGCAGCGGCCGCTCAACTGGGGTTCCCCGGCTGGACTATGCCGGTGATTGGGGGCATCTTGCTCGTTTGCACGCTGATCTATGTGATCCCGCGGACGGCAGTGCTCGGTGCCGTGCTGCTGACGGGGTATCTGGGGGGAGCTGTCTGCTGTCAGTTAAGGGTAGACAATCCAGCATTCGAAACGCTCTTTCCTGTTTTCTTTGGAATCATCGTTTGGGCGGGATTGTTCTGCCGC
>DATNBB010000061.1:0-4760 GCA_035607335.1 Binatia bacterium
GCTGGCCTCGCTGTCGGCCAAGTGCAAAATGATTTCGTGAATGCTCCACCGCTGCGCGGACGGCTTATGCAGCCACATCTTCCTGGGAAATTCGCGTAACGCGGCGCACAGGAGCGCCGGGGAGCGCCCGAAGGATTCCAAAGTTTTGCGACGTTCACTGCCGGTGGTCATAGGACATACCTACCTTGGTCACGTTAGACGCGGTAGTCCCAATTTGGCTGCTTCAATTGTGCTACGTGTTTTTAGCCAAATAGCCCGTGTCGCAACGGCGAAAGTTTTCGTAGAGACCGGCTTTGTCTTGCCCCCATATGGTGGTTTCAGCCGGTCATCCATTAAAGGATGTGGCTGGCATATGAGGGTACGCATTCGGATGCAGTCTTTGTCCATTGTAGCTTCTCGCTGAATATGGAAATTCGGAGCCCCACTATTCGGAATCCCGTATTTTGGCCGGAGCATTCGGTAGCATCTTACGGTTGCGCCAATACGCCCGCCATTCGCCCACCAAATACAACGATCCGGTGGCAAATACGGCGTCTTCGGAAGAAGCCATCTCAAGCGCCCGCTCCAAAGCTCTTTGTGGATCGGCTTCGATCAGGAAAGAAGAAGCCAGGTGGCCCGCCATCTCTGCTAGTACCTCTGCGGAAATGGCTCGCGGTTGACGCGGAGCCGTAAGGATCACGCGTTCGGCGTGCGGAAAGAGCAGGCCGGCGATCTCGTCCACGGCTTTGTCGCGAACCGTGCCGTAAACCAGAAAGATTCGGCGACCCGAAAAGTTTTCTTGCCAAAATCTTACGAGTTCACGGGCGCCAGCAGGATTGTGGGTGCCGTCCAGATACACTGTGGGATGCTCGGAAAGCTTTTCGAGGCGTCCCGGCCAGCGAACGGAACGAATCCCCAATTCGATATTCTCATCGCTTAACGGGAAGCCTCGCTCGGCTAGTACGCGTGCAGCAGTAGCGGCCGCGAGCGCGTTACGAACTTGAAACCGCCCCGGCAGAGGTGGTTCCAGCCTTAATATTGCTCCGCCGCCGCGTCTTGGCACCGCGATTCCCGGATAGCGCCCATCGATGGAGTGAGTGAATCTCACGCGATACGTCGAATCGATTTCGATGAGGCGAGCGTCAAGCCGGCGGCAGCGCTCCGCGATCACCGTGCGCGCTTCCGGTCGTTCCGCGGAGCTTACCACTGTGATTCCCGGCTTGATAATTCCCGCCTTCTCGCTGGCGATCTCCGCGATCGAATGTCCGAGCAAGCCTTCATGGTCAAAATCGATCGAGGTGATGACAGCGACTTCCGGCGTTACGATATTCGTCGAATCCAGGCGTCCACCAAGCCCGACTTCGTACACCGCAAAATCCAGCTTCTTCTCCGCAAAAATGAGAAAAGCCATCGCTGTCACGCACTCGAAGTACGTCGGATGTGCCGCAAGTGCGCCGGACGCCATTAACGCCTCGATCTTGGAATGCACCACGGTCCATGCAGCGGCGAAATCGTCATCGGACACGTCTTCGCCGTTGATCCGAATGCGTTCATTCACGCGTTCAAGATGCGGGGACGTGTAAAGGCCAGTCCGCAAGCCCGCTGCGCGCAGAATCGATTCGAGCATTGCAGCCGTCGAGCCCTTGCCATTTGTCCCGGCGATATGCGCACAAGGAACGGCGCGATGCGGATCGCCGAGCGACGCAGAGAGCGTTTCGATATTCTTCAGCCCGAATTTGTGGATTTGTGCTCCGGCAGCGGAACTGTGCGCAGGCTGCCGCGGCGCAGCCAGTTCTCTGCCCAGAGCGAGCAGACCGCGAACGGACTCTTCGTAATTCATCTTTAGTCGAGAAAAAAGCCGAACGCCTGAGAAAGGTAGCTTTTCAGATCCTTACGGGGCACCACGGCATCGAGGAAGCCGTGTTCCAACAGGAATTCGGCGCGTTGGAACCCTTCGGGAAGTTTCTGCCGGATCGTTTGCTCGATAACGCGCGGCCCGGCGAAGCCGATAAGGGCCCCGGGCTCGGCAATATTGAGATCGCCGAGCATTGCATAGCTGGCCGTTACGCCGCCGGTTGTCGGATCCGTTAGGACGGAAACGAATGGCACGCGAGCCTCATCGAGCCGGGCCAGCGCGGCAGCCACTTTTGCAAGTTGCATCAGGCTGACGGAACCCTCCATCATCCGCGCGCCGCCCGAACACGAGACGATGACAAGTGGAATCTTGTTTTCGAGTGAACGTTCGATCGCTCGCGCAACTTTTTCACCCACAACGGAGCCCATCGATCCGCCGATAAATGCAAATTCCATCGAGCAGCAGATCACGGGGCGCCCGTCGAGCCGTCCTTCGGCCGTCAGGACCGCGTCGTTCATTCCCAGCTTGTTCTTTGCGTCCTTGAGCCGCTGCGCATACGTCTTCGTATCGGCGAAATGCAGAGGATCACTCGACGCCAAATCGGCATCGTGCTCGGTCCATGGCGTATTGTCGTCGAGAAGAAGCGCCAGGCGATCGCGTGCGCCGATGCGGAAATGATATTCGCACTTCGGGCAGACGTTCAGGTTCTGCTCGAGATCCTTCTTCCATATTGCCGCCCGGCACGAGGGACACTTTTCCCACAGTCCTTCCGTGCGGACCCGCCGCTCGTCCACCGGAGTGGGATTCTCAATCGGTTTCTTATCGCGCTTAAACCAAGACATATTCGGGACAGCCGATGTCGGAGGCTCGCAACGGCAGCCTCACTTCTCCTCTTTCTAATCCGTCGTCCTGAGGCTCGTTCGGCCGCATTCCCACCAGGGAACCTAGTCGCGAACCCTCACGCTAATAATCGATTCCTCTTTGCGCCAGTATGCCTTTCGTATAGGGATGCTTCACTTCCCGCATTTCCGTCACTAGGTCTGCAGCCTCCACCAGTTTCGGATGAGCGTTGCGCCCCGTACAGATCACGTGTATTCGCTCTGGGCGCGCAACCAGCGACGCGGTCACCTGTTCGGCGTCCAACATCTTATAGCTGATCACGTAATTGATCTCATCGAGCACCACGAGATCGTATTTTTCGCTGTAAATCTGTTCGAGTCCAAAGCGCCAGGCTTCTTCGCAAAGCCGAATGTCCTCGGGATCGGCCTCTGCGCCGCCAATCTTGACGAAGCCCCGGCCCATCGGCCGGATCTCAAACTTATCGGCACCCAACATTTCTGCCGCGTCGAGCTCGCCGTAGTGCCACGAACCCTTGATGAACTGCACCATCAGCACGTGCAGCCCCTGTCCCACTGCGCGGAAAGCCGTACCGAGCGCGCACGTTGTCTTGCCTTTGCCCGGTCCCGTGTAGACGATCAGCAGCCCTTTTTCTTCCGGCATTCTCATCCGCGCCTGCGGGGACAGTTTGCCACACCAGCAATGCCCGAACAAAAGCGAAAGCTCGCAATTGCCCTATCCGCTGTTCCGGCAGGAACGGCGATATAAAACGTCAGCGGGATTACCCTTGAGGCTTCACTTTCTCGGTGCCCTTAGGCCAGTGCGGCTTGAACTTTGACTCCGGCACATTAGGATTGCGAAGCATTTTCGTATACCGAATGGTGAGATAGTCGCCGCCGTTTTCCGTGAACTTCTGTTCGTCGGGCAGCCACGTCGTCTCATCCAGCCAAATCTGAATCTTCGAAAACTGCTTGAGGACGGCTGCCGATCGCGGCGTCAAATCAAGCAGCGCGTCTTTCTTGCCATCGATCGTGTCTTCGCCCACGTACTTGACCTGAAATCCCTTTTCCAACTGGCTGCCCGACGTTCCGAAGCCAAGAAGCAGGAATTCGTCCGCCAGATCGCGGTTCTTCCCCAGATTGTATTCCTCCACTTGGTTCAATCCGGGCGTGTAGACGTAGATGTTGTCGCCGTTGCGCAGTATCGTGCGCGAATCGGGCGCATTCATTTGCAGCAGCATCTTATCGTCGCGTACAAGTAGCGTGCCGGCTTCGGTCGAGCGGTCATTTACCACAACCGTCACTTTCGTGCGTTCCACATCTGCCGAGAGACTGCGAAAGTCCTTCGCGGAGCGATCAAGCTGCTTCAGAATGCCATCCAGCGTTAGTCCGCGGCCCTGCGCGGCGAAGACTTGCGCTGCGGCAAATACGATGGTGAGCAGAGCGCAGCCCGCCGTGTATTTCAGCAATCCCTTCACCTGTAAACGTTCCTCCACCATCCGCCCAACGATCGGGCAGACGCTACTTTTATGATAGCACAGCGATGTGGAGCGCTTCGGAAGGCGGCGACGCCTATGGGTGCTTCATGCGAAGCGTAACGTCGTAATCGAGCACGATGCCGTCGTTTCCGCGGACGAAGTCGATTTTCTCTACCTGAAAGGTCCGGTCTTGGAGCGCCGGAACGGTGCGGGCTAGAATGTCGTGCGTGCCACGCTCAAGTTCCGGGGTATTCTTTGATGCGCGCTTATCAGGCGAAAGCAACCGCGCATCCACGCGATAAACGGCTTCATTGTTTCCGGCGTCCTCCGAAATCAACTGCACTTGCGAACTCGCCGGAACCGTCGGCCGCGGGCCGTCCTGAAACCAACTGCGCGGCGTCAAGAGCAGAAAAATCAGGATTAGCGCCACGAGGAGGTCGTAAGGCCAACTTCCCCGCTCATACGCCCAGAAAATCGTATTGACGATTCCTCGCCAGAGTTTCCGCATGGTGTTTAATGAACGACGGAGTCGACCACCATTCCATCCCGCATGTGCAATACCCGATTGCCATACGTCGCGGCCTCCGGATTGTGCGTGATCATCACGATGGT
>DATNBB010000071.1:0-7557 GCA_035607335.1 Binatia bacterium
CGTCAGAGTCCCCTGCACACACGATGAAATGACTGCCACTCGTTGCAATTCCTTCTCACTCAAGTGAAATGTCTCCCGGTTCATGGGGTGACATTTTCACTGGGCCATTAAGGGGTGACAGAATTATTGGGCCAAGACATCTATATTAATGCCGTCTGCCGCCACCGCCAGCCCTATGGAAGGGTTTTGCCTCACTCACAGGAAGGCATGCCCTGATGGCTCGCATCGAACGGCCATCGCCAATTCCGAATTTCGGGCTTATCCAGTCCCTCAGCATAGGCGTAGTTAATGCTTTCGATGATCTGGCCCTTGAGCCACTCTTTCACGTGCGCGGCCGAATCGCGAATCCGCGGAACCCTATCAATCACGTCAATCGCTAGATTGAAACGATCCACCTGATTGCGGATAGCAAGTTCCAGCGGCGTATTGATGTTTCCCTTTTCCTTATAACCACGCACGTGGATATTCGGATGATTTGTGCGCCGGTATGCGAATTTGTGAATCAGCCACGGGTACCCGTGAAAGTTAAAGATCACGGGCTTGTCCGTCGTGAAGAGCGAATCGAAGTCGCGGTCGGACAATCCATGTGGGTGCTCGCTATCGGGTTGCAAGCGGTACAAATCGACGACGTTGACAAACCGAATCTTCAAATCCGGCACGTGCTCTCGCAGGATCACCACCGCAGCCAATGCTTCTTGCGTAAGCACATCGCCCGCACATGCAATTACCGCATCTGGCTCCCCGCCGGCATCGTTGCTGGCCCATTCCCAAATTCCAATGCCTTTCGTGCAGTGAAGTATCGCCGCGTCCATATCCAGATAAACGAGGTGCGGCTGTTTATCGGCCACGATCACGTTCACATAATCACGGCTGCGCAGGCAGTGATCCGCGACGCTCAGCAGGCAGTTCGCGTCAGGCGGAAGATAAATCCTGGTTATCGACGCACTCTTATTGCTGACGACATCAAGAAAACCAGGATCTTCGTGCGTGAAACCATTGTGATCCTGCCGCCAGACGAGCGAGGAAATCAGAATATTCAAGGACGAGATTGGGACGCGCCAGTCCAATTCGAGCTTCGATTTATCAAGCCACTTTGCATGCTGATTGAACATCGAATCGATGATGTGCGCGAACGCCTCATACGTGTTGAGCAAACCGTGGCGGCCGGTCAAAAGATAGCCCTCGAGCCAGCCTTCCAGAGTGTGCTCACTGAGCATTTCCATCACGCGGCCCTCGGGCGAAATCTCTGTGCCATCTTTATCTTCAGGCTTGATTTCCGCGAGCCAGGTCTTGCGGCTCGCCTTATAAACATCCTGTAGCTTATTCGATGCGTTCTCGTCCGGACTGAACATGCGGAAGGTGTTCATGTTCCGCCGCATTACATCGCAGAGGAATTTGCCCAGAGTCTCGGTCGGCGAGACCTCCTTTTTGCCCGGCTGCTCGACCGCAATCGCGTAATCTTCAAAGCGCGGCATGTCGAGTGGTTTTCGCAATTTGCCGCCGTTCGCGTGAGGATTCGCACTCATTCTTTTGTCACGGGTCGGCGATAAGGCCCGCAAATCAGACATCAATGTGCCGTGCTCGTCGAAGAGTTCTTGTGGCTTATAGCTCTTCATCCAGCGCTCGACGATTCGCAGGTGTTCCGGATTTCGTTTTACATCGAGTACGGGCACCTGGTGAGCCCGCCAGAAATTCTCGACTTTGTGACCGTCGACCTCCTTGGGTCCAGTCCAGCCCTTTGGCGAACGAAGGATGATCATCGGCCAACGCGGGCGACTCGGTTTGCCGCTCTTGCGAGCCTCGCTCTGGATCGCGCGAACTTGCTCGATGCACTCCTCGATCGTCGCAGCCATGTGCTGATGCATTTCCTCAGGCTGGTCGCCGCTTACGGAGTGCGGCGCCCACCCATACCCCAGAAAAAGTTGCTCAAGCTCCTGGGAGGGAATTCGTGCCAGCACAGTAGGATTCGCGATCTTGTAACCGTTCAAATGGAGGATCGGCAATACGGCGCCATCGCGAATCGGATTCAGAAATTTGTTGGAATGCCAAGAAGTTGCGAGGGGACCGGTCTCCGCCTCTCCATCTCCCACAACAACGCTTACGATCAGGTCAGGATTATCGAACGCGGCTCCAAAAGCGTGCGAAACGCTATAGCCGAGTTCTCCGCCTTCGTGGATCGAGCCAGGGACTTCCGGCGTGCAATGGCTTCCCAGTTGTCCTGGAAAGGAAAAAGCCTGAAACAGTTTCAACATGCCCTCTTCGTTCTGGCTCTTTTCCGGATAAATTTCAGAGTAGGTGCCCTCGAGATAGCAATTCGAAATCATGGCAGGCGCGCCATGTCCCGGCCCGGAAATGTAGATCATGTCCAGGTCGTATTTTCGAATTATGCGATTCAAATGAACCCACACGAACGTCTGGCCAGGGTCGGAACCCCAATGCCCGAGCAACCGGTTCTTTAAATGTTCAGGGCGCAGCGGCTCTTTCAATAGCGGGTTCGCGCGAAGATAGATCATTCCCGCGCACAGGTAATTGCATGCGCGCCAATATGCGTCTATTCTGCGAAGCTCGTCATTGCTCAGAGTACGGTGCGCCGAAGCCTTTTGCGCTTTGTCGCTGTTCAATGTCTTCATAGGGCATCTCCAACTGAGTCACCGCCCCGGCACAATGACGATTCGGTATGGTCTGGCGTGACTAGAACGCTGAACTTCCTGGGCGTGGGTTTGGCGAGTCAGGCTATAGGTTTGCACAAATCGCGACCACACGCCCATGAACAATCGCAGCACAACTGCACGTGGCGATCGTTTAGAATTTCTCCCAGAACCCAGTCCCAGTTCAAGTCACTACTGAGGTGTTTCAAACGCGTGGCCGCCAGACCGATTCTCGTTATCAACAGTGGCTCTTCATCTCTGAAGTTCGGGATTTACATCGAGAAAAATGGCGGCGAAGAAGAGCCGCTCATCCGGGGCATTGCCGACGGCATCGGCCGCTCAGTCGGCAAGCTCGAGTTGAAAGACGACCAAGGCCGCGTGCTTCAATCCAAGGACAAGCGCTTTAGAACACAGGTCGAAGCGTTCGATCAAGCGCGGCAATCGCTTGCCGAACAGGGCCACATCAAACCTGCCGCGATCGCCCACCGGGTCGTGCACGGCGGCCCACGCCTTACGAAACACCAACTCATAACGACGGATGTTATTCGCGAATTGCGCGCGTGCGTGCATTTCGCGCCACTGCATATTCCTGCTTCACTCGAACTCATCGAGAAGGCCGCCTCGTGCTATGCTGGCGTTCCCGAATTCGCCTGTTTTGACACAGCTTTTCACACCACAATGCCCGAAGTAGCGGCCAGATTTCCGCTGCCAAGCGATCTCTGGGATGAAGGAATTCGCCGTTACGGATTTCACGGTCTGTCCTATGAATCGGCGGTCTACCAGCTGGGACGGGAGCTGGCAAGTCGCACCATCATTGCTCATCTCGGCAATGGTTCCAGCGTCGTCGCAATAAAAGACGGGCGTTCGGTCGATACATCTATGGGTCTCACGCCCACAGGAGGAATCCCCATGGCCACGCGCACCGGAGATCTCGATCCCGGCGTGCTCCTCTATCTGCAACGCGCGAGAAAGATGGACACGGACTCGCTCGAGCGACTACTCAATCGTGAGTCCGGTTTGACGGCATTCTCCGGCGGCATGAGCGATATGCGCGATCTTGAAGCTGCGGCGGACAAAGGAAATCAACCGGCGAAACTTGCGATCGCCGCCTTCTGCATTGCCATTCGCAAAACTGTCGCTGCTTACGCCGCCGTGCTCGGCGGCCTGGACATGCTCGTCTTCACGGGTGGGATCGGCGAACACAGCGCCCGGATTCGGAGTAACGTATGCGAGGGCCTTTCTTTTCTTGGCGTTTCGCTTGACAAAACTCGCAATGCAGCTCACGAACGAAGCATCTCATCCCCGGACAGCGAAGTCACGGTGCGTGTCGTTGCCGCGGACGAAGATCGCCAGATTGCCCGCCACTGCCGAACCATGTGGGGGTCCTCGATCGCCGAGAGTATTTCGCGCGGCTGACCGAGCATCGCATTGATTTGGTAGACTGCCAGGCTGGTCTTGTTCGGCTCAGGACACTCTGGAATTCGGTCGCGCCGCCGATGCCTCTGGCGGCTCGCAAAATACCAACAAGCAAATCAGGTCGTCACAATTCGCTCAGATCTCCATCGGGCGTTTGGCAAGTTTAAGGCGCCAAACGCACCATTTTTATCCTGTTGTGCCTTTTTAAGCCCATTGTGAGAGGCCAGATGCGTCAATCCCATTGACGCTCAAGCTGGCATTTATTTTCGCTCGGCATACGAAGCAACATTCCGAAGACTTAGCGCACGAATTTTGTGTTTTGCAAATCGGCGGCAGGGATTTATTCTTGAAGGTCGCAACACGACAAGGAAACCCGCAAGCCAGATATGTCCGAAAAGTCCGACGTACTCTCCAGGTCCAAGGCCGCCGTATCGCGCGGCGCCTACCGTTTTGCCGTACTCACCGCATCCGTCACTGTGATCCTGCTAATGGCAGGCGCGTTGGTCACCAGCAACGATGCGGCTGATTCAGTGCCCGATTGGCCGCTTTCCTGCGGTCTTAGCATCGGCAAGTCTTCCTGCATCATCCCGCCGCTGATCGGCGGGATTCGCTTTGAATGGTCGCATCGCGTCATCGCCGCAACGGTGTCAATCCTTACGCTGATCCTTGCGGTTTGGATCGCGCGCACGGCGAAGCGTCCTCTCGCCCGCAAGCTCGGTTGGACGGCTTTGGGCTTGGTAATCGCTCAAGCTGTACTCGGTGGAATTCGCGTGCTCGAAGGACATCCCGCCATCACAGCGACGGCCCATGCGATTCTTGCGCAAATCTTTTTCATCACGCTGGTGGGACTAGCGTTGTATTTAAGCCCATGGTGGCAGCGTGACCTGCCGCAGCTCGAAGACAATGCAGCGCCCACCGCGCGCGGCATCACTTTGTGGACTACGATCGTGATCTTTTGCCAACTGATTTTGGGCGCGGCATTCCGGCATGGCGCGTTCGGTTTGACGCCTCACCTTATCGGCGCGGGCGTCGTTACAGTGATGGTCGTTCTTGCCGGTCGCGTGGTGAAGAAACGCTTTCGGCACGTGCCTGAATTAAGGCGCGGCGTGCTCCTTCTGCACACGTTCTTTGGCATACAAATTTGCCTCGGGGGCCTTGCCTGGTGGGCCATCAACGCTACCGCCTCGTATGCCCAGCCGACGGAATTGTATGTAATTCCGACAGTTGCGCATGTATTGGGCGGCGCGTTGACGCTCGCCGCTTCCCTGCTGCTCACGCTAACGTGTTATCGCATGATCCGTCCTCCCGTCTCGGTCGCTGCTGAATCCACGCAAGGTGCCAGAGCATGAGCGACAACGCCGGACGCGTGCGCGCAGCAGTCGTCTCCAATTCATCGAGCAAATTGTGGTCTTATGTCGTGCTCACCAAGCCTGACGTCACGTTCCTCGTCGTTATCACCACGGTAGCCGGTTTCTATCTCGGTTCGACCGGCGCGATCGACTGGAGCCTGATGTTGAACACGCTGTTCGCCACGATGCTCGTCGCTGGCGGAACGGCTGCGCTTAACCAATATGTCGAGCGCGAAATGGACGCGGTGATGCGCCGGACAGCGAGCCGCCCGCTACCCGCTGGCAGCTTGCAGCCTAGAGACGCGGTGATTTTTGGTGTGAGCACGATCGTTGGGGGCGCACTTTGGCTCGCGCTCGCGGTGAATGGGCTATCTGCTCTCGTGGCGCTGGCCACCAGTGTGTTGTATTTGGGCGCTTACACGCCACTCAAGACGCGCACGCCGCTGGCAACCGCCGTCGGCGCCATTCCCGGCGCGCTGCCCCCCCTCATCGGCTGGGCCGCCGCTCGCGGCTCGCTCTCGCTGGGCGGATGGGTCCTGTTCGCCATACTGTTCTTTTGGCAATTCCCTCATTTCATGGCGATTGCATGGATGTACCGCGAGGATTACGCGAGAGCCGGCATAAAAATGTTGCCTGTGGTTGATCCCAAGGGGAATTCGACTTTCCGGCAGATCGTGATGACGTCCGCAATCCTGGTTTGGGTGAGCGCCCTCCCCACCGTCATCGGAATGACAGGCATAAGCTACTTTTTTGCCGCGCTTGCCCTGGGCATGCTCCTCCTCCAGGTTTCGCTGTGGGCAAACCGCCACCGAACGAACGTTCGCGCGAAGTGGTTAATGCACGCGACTGTAGCCCATATCCCGATTCTGCTCTGCTGGATGATCGCGGACCGATTGGTCCACTGATCGCGGCCGCTGGCGCGTCTTCGCGCGAACTGCCGCGTCCCTGATTCGCAATGGCTCTATCTTCCATTCCCGTGCATTCCTTACCGGGCGCAATTGCATCACTCAATGCGCTCGCCGCGGTTTTCCTCATCGCCGGATTTTTTTTCATTCGCGCTAAAAGAATCAAGCAACATCGCTTTTGCATGATCGCGGCGCTCACCTGCTCGTCGCTGTTTCTCTGCCTGTATTTGTATTTTCATTCGGTGGCAGGCGTGATTCGTTTTGGAGGGCACGGCTGGATTCGGCCGGTTTATTTCACTCTACTTATTTCTCACACAGTGCTGGCCACTGTGATCGTTCCGCTCGTGTTGATCACATTATTTCGCGCGTTGAGCAAGCGGTTTGACCGCCATCGCGTCATCGCGCGTTGGACTCTGCCAATTTGGATGTACGTCTCGTTGACTGGCGTTGCGGTGTATTGGCTGCTATACGTAGCCTATACGCCGATCTGGCCCACGTGAGGCGGCGCACAGCCAGTCGTTGTTATGCTGGTTGTCTGCGTAACGATTGCTACTCCACCGGCTTCTGAAGTGTGAAGGCATACAGGCTATCGCCTGCAATCGCCAGCAAATACTGTTTGCCATCAATCATGTATGTGATCGGGCCAGCGGTCGAGGGCGACATCAATGCTGTGTGCCATAAAATTTTTCCATTTGCCGGATCGAAGGCGATCACGTAGTCACTGTTGCTCGTGAAGAGCAGCTTACCGGCCGTACTCAACATAGCCGCGGCACCGCCGCCGCCGGGCCATTCGTGCTTCCACGCAGGCTTGCCGGTCTTGTAGTCGATTGCCAGCAGGGCGCCGCCTTCACCGCCGGTGCCGGAGTCCACGCCGCCCCAGCCCTCTGGATGATCGTCCGTATCCGTCTTGTAGAATTCGCTCCAGGAAGTACTTACGCCCACGTAGAAAAGTCCGGTCTGCGGATCAAAGCTCGGAGGAGGCCAATTCGTCGCACCGCCAGTCGGCGGCGATACAAGAACGCCATCTGGCGCCGGATACTTCGCCGGATCGGGGATCGGAACGCCCAAGGAATTGATTCCCTTTGCCCAGTTCAGCGAATCGATCAGCGGCGTCGTAAGAATGTTTTTGCCGTTCGTACGATCCAAAAGAAAGAAGTAGCCGTTGCGGCTCGCTTGCGCAAGCAGCTTGCGTGGCCGCCCGTCGATCGTGCCATCGATCAGGACTGGCGATTCGGTCGC